>JAZADA010000246.1:0-6875 GCA_036124135.1 Planctomycetota bacterium
ATCCACATCGTAAATGCGTGCGGGTTATGATCTCGGCCCAGGCTCCCCTGCGAATCAGAAGTTCTGCCGAACTCGCCACCCCACACCACGAGCGTCTCATCCAGCAAGCCACGCGCCTTGAGATCAGCCAGCAGGGCACCGATCGGTTGATCGACACTCTTTCCCGCGATGCGGTGATTGACACCAATATCACTGTGGCCATCCCACGGCACATCCGCCACGCCACCCCCACCGCCATTGGTACCGGCATAGAGCTGAACAAACCGCACCCCTCGTTCCACGAGCCGACGCGCCGTAATGCACTGTTTGGCAACCAACTCGGTTTCTTTCTGGTCCACCCCGTACGCCTTATGCGTCGCCACCGATTCACGACTCACATCCATCGCCTCCGGTGCCGCCGTCTGCATTCGATAGGCCAGCTCAAACGATTCCAACCTTGCCGCAAGATCCACCTCATGTGGTCGCAATTTCTGATGTTCCCGATTGAGGCTTTTCAGAATATCCAACTGCGAACGCTGCTGCTGCTGGGTCATCCCCTGCAACCGTGCCAGGTTCGATATAGGTGTATTATTACGTCCATCGATCGAGGTCGGCTGAAACACCTTGGGCAGGAATCCCGGAGACCAGATCGGTTTACCACCACGTGGCATGGCGCCATGCAGCACGACGAATCCTGGCAGGTTCTGATTGGCACTGCCCAGCCCGTACGTGATCCAGGATCCCACGCAGGGACGTCCCTGCAGGAACATGCCCGAGTTCATTTCAAGCATGGCCGGCGTATGGTTATTGGACTGTGAAAAACAGGAGTAGATAAAGGCCATGTCATCGACATGCTTTGAAATATGGGGAAAGATCTCGGACACCCAGGCACCGGATTGCCCATGCTGCTGGAATTGAAATGGGGACTGCAGGACCTTGCCGCTGGTGGTAAAGAACCCGGTCTTGGGATCCGCACCTTCCAGTTTCATACCATTACGTTTCTTCAACTCCGGCTTGTAATCAAACGTATCCACCTGGGATGGACTGCCTGGCATGAACAACCAGATAATCGCCTTGGCCTTTGGCGCGAAATCCGGTGCCCTTGTCTGCATTAAACGGGGTCCTGTCGCAGCGTCCGCTGCCGACAAGAGCCCCTCCTGCTGCAGGAGGCCGGTGAGCGCCAACGAGCCGGCTCCCAGGCCAGCTTTCCTGAGAAACTCACGCCGCGACGAAAAGTCAAAGGAAGATTTTCGTGTCATATCATGTAATCCTGTGGTCACTTAAGCTAATCAACAAACATGAACTCGTTGAGACAAAGCACCAGCTGGCAGAAATCAGCCAGTGCACGCTGTTTCGTTGCGTCCGCAGCTCCGTAAGAAGCAGCTTGCGAATTAATAAATCCTACCATCTGCGCTATTTCGGTTTCCGTCGGCTGGCGTGACAGCGCCAGCTGATAAGCCTCACTGACTTGGCTATCTACGGTAATCCCAGGTCCAGCCTGCAATCGCTTGGAGAATTTCTCGGCCAGCTGCCGAATCACCGGGGAGTTCATCATGACCAGCGCCTGGGGTGGCACCGTCGTCACGTCACGATTCCCAATTCCCTGGATAGAATCCGGGGCATCAAACAATTGCAGCAAGGGAATCAAGTTACTCCGTTTCACGGTCAGGTAAATACTGCGCCGCGGGCTGGCCTGGTCCAGCGACCCCTTTCCGAACATGGACTTATCCAGCGTCCCACTGACAGCCAGTAACGTGTCGCGAATCACTTCTGCTTCAAGTCGCGTGGATCCTCGTCGCCACCATAGCTGGTTGTCTGGATCTTTCTTTACCGCCGCCTCGTTCGTCTGTCCTGTCAGCCGGTAAACGTCGCTCATCATGATCAGCTTGTGAATCGGCTTTAGCTTCCAACCACCACGAATCAGCTCGTTGGCCAGGTAATCCAGCAGTTCAGGGTGCGTGGGAGCAGCTCCCTGGAGCCCGAAGTTACTGGGAGTGGCCACGAGACCACGTCCCAGGTGATGTTGCCAGAGTCGATTCACGATCACCCGTGCCAGTAACTGCCCAGCTCCCTGTTCGTGGTCGGTGAGCCACTGCGAAAGAGCAACCCTTGGTGGTTGCGCTACCGGTGCCCCTTCGGCAGAGGCCGTTGCAAACCATCTCGCTGGTTGGCTACCGGGAGCCGAAAGCACCTGGAACACACCAGCCGGTGCCTGCCCCAACTTCGTATTCGAGTTTCCACGGGCAAGAAAGTAGACCTTGCGCGTATCCGCGCCGAAATTATAAGTCGCCCCGTTCTTACGCGCCGCAAAAATCTTCGTGATCTTCGGTTTCGGCTTCTGCTTCAAGTGGTCCTGCTCAGCCTGGTTCAAACTGGCCCAGCCCGAATCCCGAGGAGAAAACCATTTCAGCAGTTCCTGCTGCTGTTTGTCATTACGCTTGTCGGCAGCCAGGTCAAGAATCGCCTGGATATTAGCGGGGATGGAAACCTTGGTACTGAAATAGAATCCAGATGGTCCCCCTGCATTGACAATCTTTACCAGCAGGTCATTACGGCCCGCTTTCAGCTGCAAGGTCACTTTATCCTGGTCTGCGGCGGCTCCGCCCATTACTTCCTTAGCCAGTACGGATTTACCATTCAACCACACCTTGATCGCATCGTCTCGCCCCAGCGAAATTTCTAATGGTCCCTCCTGGGGCGCCTCGATCGTGCGATGTAGGTAGTTGGCGCTATTGGCACCCGTCAGCGTGTTGTGAACCTGGCCATCCTTCCAGCCCGGTTGCGGCACCCACTTCAATTCCCCGTAGGCCTTCTTTAAGTCAATTTCTTTTTCCGGGGCGAACGGTTCGTTGTATGCTTTCTTGAAATCCGCTGCCGCAAAGGGCCCGATGCTGTGCCACATCCCCAGTGTTTGCAGCTGCGGCGTCTCCTTGTTACTGAGAATCCACTGCTCAAGTCGGCCGGGCAACTGTTCCTTTTCATATTTAACGCGCGCGTCGACCAACGGTTTATGGGCCTCGTCGAATTTCTCCTGGGCTGCCTTCGTCCCCGCAGGATCAGCATCGTGATCGTAATCCTGGAAACCGGTTTCCGCGAAACAGGCAGTGAAACGATAGTAATCACTGGTTGGCAACGGATCGTACTTATGATCATGACAGCGTGCGCATCCCACGGTAATCCCTAGCATGGCAGTGCCGATCGTTCCCACCACGTCGTCTAGCTGCTCATAGCGACTCCGTTCACGCTCTTTTTGCGTCTGCTGCGAAGTGAACGGGCCTGCCGCCAAAAAACCCGTCGCTGCCTGCGCCATGTAATCACCGGGAGCGATCTGGTCACCCGCAATCTGTAATTGCACGAATCGGTCATATGGCATATCCAGGTTAAGGGCCTTGATCACGAAATCTCGAAAGTGATACGCCCCCGGCCGATCCTTGTCGAAGGCGTAACCGTTGCTCTCCGCAAATCGCGAGAGGTCCAGCCAATGGCGTGCCCAACGTTCCCCGTAATGCGGGCTGGCCAACAAGCGGTCCACCAACTGTTCGTAGGCAACGTCTGAAGCGTCCTCGAGAAAGGCCTTGACGACAGCCGGCTCCGGAGGCAAACCCCAGATGTCAAAATAGGCCCGTCGAATCAAGGTCGCACGGCTTGCCGGCGGGTTCGCTGACAAGCCCTCCGACTCCAGCCTCGCACGGATATAACGATCGATATCCGTCCGAACTCCTGTTCCGTCGCGCACTTCTGGCAGCACGGTCGATTGCAGTGGCTGAAAGGACCAGAACTTGCGGCCTTCCTCGATATCAATTTCTTCGGACGCAACCGTTACTATTTTCCCCTCGCGCGGATCCGGCGCTCCCATCTCAACCCACTTGACGAAATCGCTTATCACCTCGGCACGCAGCTTCGTATCCGGCGGCATCTTCAGCGACTCGTGGCGAATGGCCGCTACCAGCTTACTCAACTTGATATCACCCGGCACCACCGCGGCTCCCGTTTTCCTGACCTTGCGGATACCCGCTCTCGTATCAAGCTGCAGTTCACCCTCCAGTTCCCCCTTGGCAAGTGCGGCAGCCGAGTGGCAACGATAGCACTGTTGCGCGAGCACGGGACGAATTTTCGCTTCAAAAAACTGCAGCTGTTCGGGTGTTGGTTTTTTCTCCACGGGGTCTTCTGCTCGGCCGCGAACAGGGCCCAGCAGCAACACAATCGCAAGTAGCGAGGCAGATCGTTTCATAAGATATTTTTCACCTGGCGAAATATAACGGGGCTCATAGACAATTGTAGCTAAAATTGACGAAAGCAACATACGTTTTAGCGATCCAGCGAGCCCGCTTGATGATATCAGCAAGCTCCAACGCAGCCTGCCCGGCCGTTAGACATACCCGGATCACGTTCCGCTCTTCCCCCAGGATCCGTTTTAGCGAGAACTCCCGGTTGGCCGGTTCCTGGACGCCCTGTTCGCTACCTGCCAGCTGCTACTTTGGCGTCCGTCATTCCGCTGTGGTATGATTTCAGACCAATGGCTTGAGCCGATTCTTCACTTGCACAGCCAACGACTCATTTCGTGGAGGCACCCCATGCGACCCTACCTGCGGCCCGGCGTCCTGATCCTCTCCACCCTGTTGACTTGCCCTCTCTTTGCACAAACCCCCGAACCCGTTCGCACCTGGAAAGACATTACCGGCAGCTTCAGTATCCAGGCAACTTTCGTGAAACTCGCGGGAGACCTCGTTGTACTTGAACCTTCGGGAAAACCGGAACTCAGTCTTCCCCTGGCCCAGCTCAGTACGATCGACCAGCAATACGTGCGCAAACGACATGCCGAGTTGAAACGTTACCTGGCTGCCAGGGTAGTCAAACCGGGCGAAAACCTGGCGGCCATCGTTGCCTCGGCTCGCAGCAACAGCGTCATCAAGCTCACAGCGGGCACCTTCCAGCTACAACCCCGCCAACCCCACAACCAGGGCGTGTTGATCGAAAAGAAACGCGGCCTCATTATCACGGGCGCCGGACGAGACAAGACCACGATCAAGTTGGCCAGCAAGGTCGACGTAGGGATACTTATCGGGAACGAGGTCGACGATCTAAAAATAGAAAACCTGCACATCCAGGGCAGTCCTCCACTCACCACCAATACAGCCGGCATCGGCAGCACTTCCCTCTGCAGCGATGTCCGCAACGTGATCCTGACCAACCTAAAGGTGGACCAGGTAGCTGTCGGCATCTTCATGGCTACCAACAAGGGCCCCGTGCGCGACGTCCAGATCACGCACAACATCGTCACCGACACCCACGGCACCGAGGCGGGCTGGGGATACGGGATCCATACTCGCAAGATCAACAACGTCCTGATCGCTCACAACTACATCGAACACGCAACGCGTCACAGCATCTACGTGCGGGAATCACCCAAGCGATCTCGACTCATCGTGGAAGACAATTTCATTCTCAATCATGATCTCCTCGGCAAAAATCCTCGCTGGTACTGTGCGGCCTTGAATTGCCCGGAAAACCTGGGCACCACACGCATCGCCCACAATTATTTCATGAACCCCAATGCCGTGGGCATCGCGGTGATGACAACCGCCGATGACCTATCCCTGGTCAACAACCAGATCATCGGGGAACACTACATTGGCATCTGGCCAGTGACCGGGGAAACCCATACCGCGTTGGGCAACTCGGTCGTCCTGCATGCCAATCCTGCAAACCCAAAATGGTCGCACAAGATCAGCACCTTTGACTGGCCCAACGGCAAGGAAACCAACAGTCGCCTGGTCTCCCCCAACACAAAGTGGCAGCAACCAGACCACACCTGCCAGCTTGACGGCAAGCTCTACATCATGAAAGGCGGCACCCTTGACGAGGTCACGCCCGGATCCTGGGAACACCGCTCTTCTCCCACCGCATGGAAAGCGGTCAAGGGAATGTGTGCCGTCCCGAACGTCCGCGACAGTGGGAGCGGGCGAATTTACGTGGTCACCGAAACGGCCTTCATTGAAATCGACCCCAAGACCTGGGAAACCCGCGAGAAGTCGGGCGACTGGAAGGAGACCCGCTTCACGGCCAGCACCACGAACCACGTACACATCCTGAAAGCTGGCACGCTCCACAGCATTGACCTGGCCTCGCTTGAGATCACCCAGGACCAGAAAGACTGGTCTGCGACCCAGTGGATGTGCGCCTGGCGAAACCACCTGTATTTCTTTGACGGTCAGGCACACCATCGCGTCACCCCGAAAACCTTCGAGTCCGCGATCATTAGCCGACCAACACCATAGCGAAGACGCCGCAACCACCCGCAGGCCAGTTACTGCTGCAACAACTCGGCCATTGAGGTTGCCAGGGCATCACCGAAACGCACGAAGAATTTACCACTCCCCAGGTAATGGTACGGTCGATCGCTACCGACCGCACACCATTCTGCGAAGTGGTTTTGCCAACCCTTCTTGTACACCTCGTACGCGCTCAGGTCATACACCTGGTAACTCTCCACGGAGGCGACGTTTCCCTTGAACCCAGGTGCCTTTGCTGCTGCTCGCTGTCCCAGCGAAACCTTGTTTTCCCCAACCTTTTCAGCGGTCATACCCGTCCCCAGCACGCCAATCACAAACGGCATCGCCGGTACCTTGTATTGTTTTCGTATATCCTTAATAAAGGTCACCATGTTGTCCCGGTAGTTGTCCCGGAACGCGTCTGAAAACTGGTCATTAAACCCCTGGAACCAAACGAAACCGGCCAGTTCGTAGCCTGCTTTCTCATCGTAGGCTGGATGATGGTCCTTCAGGTTTGCCAATACCTCGTTGACCTGCGCCGTCATCATTCGGTAATTAATCCCTGTATCCTTTTTGATCTGCGCTGCGCGGTCCGAAGCTGCTTCCTTCTCATTCAGTTCATAG
>JAZADA010000247.1:0-5975 GCA_036124135.1 Planctomycetota bacterium
AGGATCACTTCTGGGCCCTGGACCAGGCATTACGTTGCCCGGCAATTGCTGCCGTCTGGGCCTCGTTAGCACATATCAAACCACGTGACTATCGCCGACTTCAACTGGCCGTTGAGCAAAGTGGTTGCCTTGGTCTATTCACACGTCCCATGCAAGTGCAAGGCCAGCCTTCCTGGTCACAAATCCAACTACTGGTGGAGCCTCAAGGGGGCAGCAGCAATCGTCGCTGGCGAATTGAAGTGATGCGTGCACGTGGTGATCGAGCAGGACGCGCGGTGGAACTGGAAATGGATGAAATAACTGGAACCTTGCGTGAGCCAAGCCATGGATACAAAACGGATTCTTTGCATACGCCTGCCCAACTGGCCTCTCCAGCGACTGATGGCCACCCGGGCTGAGGTTATCGATCGCCCGGTGGCGATTGCATTTCGCGATCCGCGACAGGGGCAATCCGTGGCTGCCTGTTGCCACGAATCCCGGCAACATGGAATCTATCCCGGCATGCCTTTATCGGAAGCAACTTCATTATGTCCCGACAAGCTACAAGTCTATCCCTATGACGCACCAGGTGATCTCGAACAATTGCAACACCTGGCAACTGCCTGCAAGCAATTCAGCCCGCTCGTAGGCATGGAAGATACCAGCATTTCGTTTTTCCGCACGGGATTAAGCATCACTGACCGGCAACCCCATTCCCTGCTGGTTAACATCACGGGCACCTGGCCTCTCTTTGGTGACGAGCAGCAGGTGATTCACCGGGTCGTGCGGGATTTCCATCGCCGGGGATACACAATCCAACTGGCCATCGCTGCCACTACCGGAGCCGCGTGGGCACTATCGCATTTCGCATACCCACGAAAACCACTGGGCAAGAGTAGCTGGTTCACCTCTTTCCCCGCACGCGATGCTGGCCACCCCAACACGGCTTCCCTGGCCTGGATCCTACCTTCTCAGCACACCCGCGAAGGGCTTGGAGAGCTCTCTCCAGCAGCCTTGCGCATTGCAGAAAAAACACTTCACCAACTCCACCAGGCAGGAATCGAGACCATTGCCACGCTGTATCAGCTACCACGCCTCAGTCTTTCCAATCGCCTCGGCGAACTATTGCTCAAACGGCTGGACCAGGCTCTTGGTGCAAGGGAAGAGTGCATTGACGTTTACCATCCACCGAAAGATTTCTCCGTACAACAGCACCTGGAACATCCCGCGGACAATCCGCAAGCCATCCAGTGGTTCCTGCTGACTTTACTGGAAACTCTTACGCAATCGCTCACCGAACATGGGCAGGGTGTTTTACAACTGGACTGCCACCTGCAATGCGTCAGCAAGAAAACCTTCCAAACCCGCATCAATTTATTTGAAGCTACGGTCGATGCCAGTCACCTGGATGCCTTGCTGCAAATGCAATGGAATCATTCCTTCCTACAATCTCCTGTACAGGAAATAAAACTCGTGGCCACGTGCACTGCCCCGCTGGAATCTTATCAACGTCCCTTATTCCACCCCCTGGAAACGGGCTGCCCCCATCCTGACTCCACCTCTCCCCTACCTCGACAACCTTTCAGTTCACGTCGCCTGGCTCACCTGGTCGATCTCCTGAGCCACCGCCTCGGGCCAGGACATGTGGTACGCCCTCGCTTACGCGCTGATGCGGAACCAGAACGTTCCTATCAAAACATTCCCTGGGTTGCACCCGGCAAGCAAAACCGAAAACGTTCCGTGCGCCACAAACGCACCTCCCCGAAGCGGGCATTTCCCCTGCCAGCAACACGTCCCCTGCAACTCCTTTCTCCGCCGCCGCGAATCACTGTCACAGTCGACTCCGATGGTGGCCGACCGAGCCAATTCAGATATCAGCAACAACACTATTGTGCCGAGCATACCTGGGGACCTGAACGCATTGAAACTGGCTGGTGGCGGGGCCCCACCATACGACGAGATTACTACCGAGTCCAAACCACGACGGGCCAACGTTTCTGGTTATTCCGCGAACGGCATCACCATCACTGGCACCTGCACGGAATATTCTGCTAAACAAATCATGTATGTTGAATTAAGCTGCAAAACCAACTTCTCCTTTCTCCAGGGCGCTTCTCACCCGGATGAACTGGTAACACGAGCCGCTCAACTTGGCTACAAGGCCCTGGCCATTACCGATCGCAATACGCTGGCAGGGATCGTACGGGCACACATGGCCGCCCAGGAAGCCGGACTACCATTACTGATCGGGGCAGAAATCACCCCTGTCGATGCCCCCCCCTGCCTGCTGTGGGCTCCCGATCGAGCTGCCTATGCCGCTCTTTGCCGCCTGATTACCCTCGGCAGAAGGCAAGCGGAAAAAGGTCAATGCTATCTGACACTGGATGACATTTCCCAATATTCCTCGACTTTACTGGCCGGGATCAACCCTTGCTGGAATGGTCCAGTACCCGTAGCGATTCCAGATGGACCCTCGCCACTTCCCACGCTGCCATTCACCACGGCACGACACCTGGCAGGTTACCATGACATCTTTGCAGGCCGTTGCTACCTGTTGGCTGAACTTCACGATGGCAGCGATGACCGACAGCGATCCGAGCAGTTAATCGACCTGTCACAACGTGTCGGATTACCTCTCGTCGCTACCGGCAACGTTCACTACCACGTGGCAGCCCGCCTCGCCCTGCATGATGTTCTAACTGCTATTTCACAGGGAGTGACCGTAGCCGACATTGGCACTCGCCGCTTTCCAAATGCCCAGCGGCACCTCCGGTCACTGGACCAGATACGCACTCGTTACCGTCATCTTCCTGGCAGCCTGCAACGTACCCTGGAGATCGCTCAACGATGCACCTTTTCTCTCGCTGAACTCCGTTACGAATACCCGGAAGAGCTGGCCCCCAATGACCTGACTCCCATCATGTATCTTCGGCAACTCACCCGGGACGGGGCCCTTCGACGTTATCCCGAGGGTATTCCTGCCAAGGTGCAGCAGTTACTGGAACATGAATTAAAACTGATCGAGGAACTTCATTACGAAGCTTATTTTCTTACTGTCTGGGACCTGGTCCGTTTTGCACGCAGCCAGCAGATCCTTTGCCAGGGCCGTGGATCCGCCGCCAACTCCGCGGTCTGCTACTGTCTCAACATCACTTCCGTCGACCCTGGAACCAGCGATGTCCTGTTTGAACGATTCATCAGTCGTGAACGCAACGAGGCTCCAGACATTGATGTCGATTTTGAACACGAGCGTCGCGAGGAAGTCCTGCAATACCTGTACACCCGGTACGGCCGCGAACGGGCTGGCATGACGGCCGTCGTGACGACCTATCGATCTCGCTCGGCGATCCGCGACGTGGGCAAAGCACTGGGACTTTCACTGGACCGGGTCGACATCATGACACGAAACATCGAGGGATATACACGTCATGACTCGCTGGAGGACACCTGCCGACAGGCCAACATTGAACCTGGATCACCACTGGGAAAACGCCTGGTTACGCTGGTCGATCAATTGATCGGATTCCCGCGTCACCTTTCACAACACGTGGGTGGCATGGTCATGACGCGGGGACCTCTTTGTGAACTGGTTCCCGTGGAAAACGCCGCCATGGAAGGCCGCACGGTCATCCAGTGGAACAAGGACGACCTGGATACGCTGGGAATTCTCAAGGTGGATTGTCTTTCCCTGGGAATGCTGACTGCGATTCACAAATGCTTTCAACTCATCGATCAGCACCATGGAAAGCAACTGGAACTAGCCACGATTCCAGCTGATGACAACCAGGTTTACGACATGATCTGCCGGGCAGATACGATTGGAGTCTTCCAGATTGAGAGTCGAGCTCAGATGAGCATGTTACCCCGACTACGGCCCAGGAATTACTATGACCTGGTCATTGAAGTTGCCATCGTGCGCCCGGGTCCGATCCAGGGCCAGATGGTACATCCATACCTGCGTCGCCGTGACGGCATCGAAAAAGTCACCTACCCCAACTCCGCGATTCGTGATGTTTTAAAAAAAACACTGGGAGTCCCCCTGTTCCAGGAGCAAGCAATGAGACTGGCCGTCGTGGCGGCTGGATTTACTCCTGGCGAGGCGGACCAGTTACGACGTGCCATGGGGGCCTGGAAACGACCTGGACTGATCGATCAATTTCGGCTGAAGCTACTCCGCGGAATGCGCAACAACCAACTTTCGGAAACATTTGCAAACCAGGTTTTCAAGCAAATCCGGGGCTTTGGTGAATACGGTTTCCCCGAATCTCATGCCGCCAGCTTTGCCCTGCTGGTCTACGTCTCGGCATGGCTCAAGCACCACTACCCGGCAGCCTTTACGGTTTCCCTTATTAATAGCCAGCCAATGGGTTTCTATGGCATCTCGCAATTAATCCAGGATGCCCAGCGTCATAATGTATCGGTCCTTCCTGTCGATATCAGCCATAGTGACTGGGATTGCACACTGGAATTTACCCCTCCCACGCGATCTCCTTTCTTACGACTGGGGATGCGAACGATCACGGGCCTCTCCTGGCAAACCGCCGACCGCATCATGCAGGCACGCTCGTCTGGAACCTTTGAGGGCTGGCAGGACTTCCAGCGACGCACGGGACTTTCGCGTGCTGCCCTCATGCTGTTAGCCGAGGCTGATGCCTTCTCCTCCCTGGGATTCCACCGTCGCCAGGCCATCTGGCAGGCGCTTGGACATCCTGCCAAGGAACATCCTTTACCACTTTTTGAAAAACTGGCTGATCCGGAAGAACCGTTGATGAACCTTCCGGAAATGCCCCTGGCCGAAGAGATCCAGGCCGATTATCAGGCAGCCAGCCTGTCCCTGAAAGGGCACCCCCTTTCCTGTTATCGTTCCCACCTGGACACCCGCCAGGTAACACCCGCAAGCCAATTAACCTACCTGGAAGATCGTCATCCGGTCCAGGTTGCCGGGATCGTGCTGATCAAACAACGCCCCGGCAATGCCCGGGGAATTACCTTCGTCACTCTCGAAGACGAAACAGGTACCGTCAATCTCGTCATACACGAAAAAACCTGGCAGCATTACCAGCAGACTGCACGCCATTGCCACAGTTGGATCGCGCATGGGACTCTGCAGTTAAAAAACAACGTTGCGCACGTTGTGGTCGATCGCCTGGAGAACCTCTCGGAAACGCTGGAAGATCTGCCGATTCGCAGTCGCGACTTTCATTAGTCACCCAACCCCTATAAAGCATCGCGAATTACCCGCAGAAATTCACGAGGATACCACCGTTCTATTTCATCATTTCCTGCCGCACACTAAGATAAATAAATTGAAACAAACACGAATTCCGTTCGCTCGATAGCGTTCGGTTTTGAAACCATGGTTCACTTCAACGATCTTATCGATGCACCATGAAAATAGATAAATTCGGTCCTTACCAGACAGACAAGTTACTTGGCCGTGGTGGCATGGGAACAGTCTACCGAGGGACCCACGAGGAAACCGGCCAGGTCGTGGCCTTGAAAGTCCTCTCTTTCGTACACGCGGACGACGACAACTTCCGCGAACGCTTTGCCCTTGAAATCGAGACTCTCAAGAAACTGCGCCACCCCAACATTGTCGAACTCTACGGATACGGCGTCCAGGATGGGCATCTGTTCTATGCCATGGAACTGATCGAGGGTAACAGCCTGCAACAGGAGCTGCTGTCTGGTCGCCGCTTCGACTGGCGTGAAACCACGCACTTCACCATTGCGATTTGCCAGGCACTCAAGCATGCCCATGACCGTGGTGTCATTCATCGCGATTTAAAACCAGCCAACCTGCTGCTAACACCAGGCAACGAGGTCAAACTATCTGACTTCGGGATTGCCAAATTATTTGGTTCACAGCAAATCACTGCTGATCGCAGTGTGATTGGCACCGCAGACTACATGGCGCCGGAACAGGCCGAAGGTGCCAAGGCCAACGTCCGCTCAGATCTCTACAGCCTCGGCAGCGTCATGTACGCACTGGTTAC
>JAZADA010000248.1:0-2026 GCA_036124135.1 Planctomycetota bacterium
AATGGATCCGTTCTGCAGAAGCCGTTGTTTTCGAGGGAGACCAGGTCAAGGACAGCTGGATGCCCCACCTGGCTGGTATGACGCAGCTGCGCAGTCTAACCATCAAGCGGGCGGCCATCACAGACAAGGGAATGGCAAGCCTCTCAGAACTAAAAAACCTGATCAGCCTCGACATCAAGTACGTGCCGATTTCCGATTCTTCACTGGCTACGCTGCAAAACCTGACCCAGCTGCGATACATCAAACTCTACGGCACCAAGATCACGAAAGAAGCGGCTGTTAAGCTGCAAACAGTGCTGGCGGTGGCGGAGGTCGATCACCGGAACGGAGCCTTCCTGGGCGTTGGTTGTCCACAGCCACCCGAGCCCTGCATTATCACTTCCATTCAACCTGGTACCGCCGCCGAAAAAGCAGGTCTCCGTACCGGCGACTGGATCGTGAGTTTTTCCGGGGAATCTGTCAGCGATTTCAATGACCTGAAGAAACTCATCGGTCAATGGCGTCCCGGTGACAAGACCACCGTCCAGATCATGCGAATCAATTCGCCGAAATTCAGCACGCTTCGCAAAGGGGACGAAGTCTCAGCAGATCTGGACGTGACCAAGCATCCTCTCGGTATAAAAATAAACAAGCTGGACGAGAAATCACCCTGGTACCAGGCCGGGTTACGTGCTGACGATGTCATCCACAAGTTGGGCGGTGAACGCATCCGTGACACAGAAGCATTCAAAAAAGAGCTGGCGGGAGCTGGCCAGGGAGCACTATTGCAAGTCATCTACTATCGCAAGCCACAGCTGCAAAAGTACAATCTTGAACTGGGCGCCTGGCAATAGGCACTAGCTGGCAGCGACAAAGAAATCCGTCACGCGTCGAATGGCATCAAGCAGGTGACGAATAACGGAATAATGCCCTCCGGAATACCAGACAATTTCCGGTTGTCCTAACGCCTCCCAGAGGGCCAACGTACAGGGCTTAGGGATCACTTCATCTTCCTTGGCGTTCAACATCAGGATGCGTCGTCCTCGCACATTGCCTCCGTATTGCACGGGATCGATCGACGCCATGGCTCGCAGGAAATCTTCACGTTTTTTACCCTGCTTCAACCAGTGTTCACGAATCTCTCGAACTTCCGGCGACTCCCAGGCAATGCGTCCTATATCACCTCCAGCCAACAACAGGCAGACATGCTTCAGGCGTGGCTCCACTCCCGCCACGAGCGCCCCCGTGATTCCTCCCAGGCTGATACCAAACAATCCAAGACGCTCCGGATCAATTTCCTGCCGACTCCCCAGCCAGGCCGTCGCACGCCGAATGTCCAGGACTGCCTGTGTCATGCCTTCCACCGTGAGTTGAGGGTCCTTGTCAATCATGCGACGGGAAACACCCATAACACGCCGCGGCCCGTAATACGGCATCTTTACCAACATGGCCGCAACTCCTCGATGCGCCAGGGCATGACAAAACATCCGAGACAACTGGAAATCACCGCCCAGGATATGCAATACAATCACTCCCGGCACAGGATCTTTGCGATGGGGTCGATAGTACTCGCAGTGTACTGTGTTGTTCTGGGCATGAGGTGACATCACGGGCGAGGGAAACGTCACCCGTGACATGGACAGCTTCTCGAACACTTCCCCAAGATCAACGCGTTCAAACGAGAATTCATGCTTTTCCAATCGAAAACGGGCTGCCACATTCCGGGAGAGGGGCGACGGAGAAAAGCTTACCTTGCCCGTTTCCTTTTCTCGTTGCGGAGAGTCCGCCAGTCCAACCTGGCTAAAGCTCACGAGAAGCAGCCAGAACAGCCCCCGGTACCGGTAAAAAACAAATCGCATATGGAAGTATCCAAAAAGGAATGGCTCCAACAACAATGGCTCCATCGCCATTATACGGCACTTCGCCGAAACGATAACATACCTCCGGCAGCCATAATGCGAGAGAACCTTTCCAATGCGATCAGGATGTAAAAAGAGGTGAAAAAAAAGGCAGGATCAGCTATCCTAGTGATACTACAGACTACGAC
>JAZADA010000249.1:0-9254 GCA_036124135.1 Planctomycetota bacterium
AAAAAGTGCCCCCACTAGGACTCGAACCTAGAACCCTCTGATTAAGAGTCAGATGCTCTGCCAGTTGAGCTATAGGGGCCCGACACGATCCAGCTGCAAACAACCAAGCTCGCGCCACCCAAGTATCGTAACGCGCCAGCAACAGATCACAAGGGGAGCCACGCCACCCTAGGCCTCTCCCGTCTCCATCCCCAGCTGCCGCATCTTGCGGTAAAGGTTCGAACGATGCAGGCCCAGCCGCTGCGCCGCCGCCGTCATGTTCCCCTGCACCCGGTCAATCTGTTGCCCGATATACTGCACCTGGAACTCCCGCGTGGCATCATTCAATGGCAAATCGAGTGACAGGGCTGTTCCCTCCCGGTCCGGCGAGAGCACGAAATCCAGTTGATCCGCCTCGATCTTCTCCTCCGGCACCAGGTAAACCACCCGTTCCATCAGGTTGCGCAACTCCCGCACGTTTCCCGGCCAGGCATGACTCAACAACCGCTTGCGAGCCGAGGCCATCAGCCGTGGTACCTTGCGACGCGCCTGCGGAGCAAAGGTTTCCAGGAAGAACTCCGCCAATAGAAGCACGTCCTGGTCCCGGTCCCTCAAGGCTGGCAATTCGAGACTGACCACGTTTAAACGAAAATACAGGTCCTCCCGGAAACGCTTCTGTTGAACCATCTCGGCCAGGTTCTGGTTGGTTGCTGCAATCACCCGGGCATCGGTGGCAATCGGGGAGGATCCCCCCACGCGCACCACGACCTTTTCTTCCAGCACGCGCAATAACTTGGCCTGACCACCCAGGCTCATCTCACCAATTTCATCCAGGAACAAGGTGCCCCCCGAGGCCAGCTCGAATTTCCCGGCACGCGACTCCCGCGCATCGGTAAACGCACCAGCCACATGCCCAAACAATTCACTCTCCAGCAACGTCTCCGTCAGGGCCGCACAATTGACCGCCACCAACGGCTCCTGGCGACGTGGACTCAGGTAATGAACCAGCTGGCTGATAATCTCCTTGCCCGTGCCATTCTCACCCAGGATCAAGACGGCCAAATCCGTACCTGCGACACGCTCCACCGTCGACTGCAGGGACTGGATCGCAGAACTTTCACCGATCAATCGAATCCCATCAGCCACTTCGTCGGTCATCATCACGCGTTGCTTCAAAAGGCGATCCACCTCGTGCGTTCCTTCCAGGGCCAGCGCTGCCTGGGCCGCCAGTTCCAACAGCGCCACCTCGTCCTCGTCTGTAAAATTACCTTCACACTTGTTGATCATTTCGAAAGCACCCAACCGCTCCCCGTCACTGCCTGTCAGGGCACAGCAAAGCAACGTCCGTGTCTGGAAATCAAGTTGCTGATCCACCCGCCGATCAATCTCCACGGCATCATCACCCAGGTCCACGCGACGTGTCTCTCCTGTCTGCACCACCTGGCCCACGATCCCTGCATCATCAGCAATGCGCAGTTCCCCGTCAGGCGCTCCCAGGGCCGGGCGACCAATCAATTCCTGCTGGCCACGGTCCCAGAGAAAAATACTGGCTCGTTCTGCACCCAGCAGTCGCGTGGCCGCCTCGGCCATCTGCTCCAGCAAAACGTCCATCCGCTGGATCTGGTGCCACTGGCCGGCAATCGCCAGGACCGCTTCCAGTCGTTCCGCACGACCGACTGCACGCAAGCGAGAACGTACGGCGTCACGCGCTGATTGCAATAATTCCAGTAACTGTAAAAACTCCTCGCGACGGGCAGGTGTCTCCAGGACCAGCCCCCGGGCCAACAGCAGGTCATCCCGGTTCCCGGTCGTTGCCAACGGGGCAGCCAGCGCCTCCGACGTTTCAACCAGCTTCCCCTGGTCCAGCACCTCGGCTAACAAGTCCACGGGCAAAGCGCCACCCACGCCAGCTTCTGCAACCACCGTCCATTTTCCACGCTGCGCCGTCACCACCCCCAGGCCCGTAACACCCCATGCCTGCATGAGCGCATCGAGTAACCCTGCCAGGGCCTCGCCATCAGCCGACTCCGCCTGCGCTGTCCAACGGACCAGGCTGGCTTGCCAATCACCTGCGTCTTTTGCCATCTCTTGGTTCCCCACCCACACGTGTTTAATCACTCTCGCCATAGCTGTGGTCGATTTTACTCAAAATCAGAGTCTACTGTAGTCAGATTGATAAATTTAACGATCCAAACAGCGACAAGTTGGCCTGCTGGCATGATTTCGGCCGGAAATAGCATGGCGTAGTAAAAAAAGCCTGAAAGCTGTATTCTGATACGTTCGCAGACCAATCATTGATTATTCCAACGAGAACCAGCAGAAGGACAATAGAACCATGGGGCTGTTTGATGGGAAAAAAGGCTTAATCCTCGGCGTGGCCAACGATCGCTCGATCGCCTGGGCCATCGCCAAACAGATTCTCGAAGAAGGGGGCGAATGTGGCTTCAGCCATCTGCCGGATCGACCTGATGATGAGCGGCAAAAAAATCGTCGGCGTGTTTCCAAGTGTACCGACGGCTATGACAATGCCCGCTTCCTGGTCCCGATGAATGTCCAGAACGACGATGACATCCGTGCCGT
This sequence comes from Planctomycetota bacterium, assembly GCA_036124135.1. Taxonomy (GTDB): domain Bacteria; phylum Planctomycetota; class Planctomycetia; order Pirellulales; family Pirellulaceae; genus JAZADA01. The sequence continues at coordinate 2,560 of JAZADA010000249.1, forward strand.
CATGGCCAAGGCCGGCGAGGAGTTTGGCAAGATTGATTTCCTGCTCCACTCAATCGCCTTTGCTGATCGCGACGATCTGAACCGCGATACCGTAGAGACCAGTCGAGACGGTTTCAAGATGGCCATGGAGATCAGTGCCTACAGCCTGTTAGCCGTCACCAATGCCGCCCAGGATATTTTCAGCGAGAAGGCATCCATTGCCGCCATGACCTACTTCGGTGGCGAAAAATGCGTCCCCGGCTATAACGTCATGGGAATCTGCAAGGCAGCCCTGGAGGCGTCCGTACGATACCTGGCCTACGATCTTGGGCCGCGTGGCATTCGCGTGAATGCGCTCAGCGCCGGCCCCCTCAAGACCCTGGCAGGGTCTGCTGCCGGCGTCAACGAGATGCTGGCCCTGTATGAACACATGGCCCCCCTGGCCCGAAATATTACCCACGACGAAGTCGGCAAAACCGGAGCCTTCCTACTCTCGGATATGTCCGATGGGATCACCGGGGAAATCCTCCATAACGATGGTGGCTACAACGCCATGGGATCGCCGGGTCGACTACTCGACCGGGTCCAGTCCTAGGAACGGTTCCCATGACGGGAATCCAGCAAATCGCCATCGCGGTCGTCCAGCACCAGGACCAGTTCCTGGCCGGTCCGCGCGCTGCTGACCAGGTGCTGGCCGGTTACTGGGAATTTCCCGGCGGCAAAATCAAACCGGGCGAATCCGCAGAACAAGCAGCCATCCGTGAATGCCACGAAGAAACAGGCCTCGAGGTCCAGGTCGTCGGCCAGTACCCGGAGGTGACACATACCTACGAGCACGGGACGTTGCACCTCTTTTTTCTCGACTGCAGGCTGTCCACCGACGCCACCTCCCCCCTGCCCCCCTTTGGCTGGATTCCCCGGGACTCGCTACACGAGCATACGTTTCCCGAAGCCAACCAAGCACTGCTAGCACTTCTTATCCCTGGGGAAAATCAGTCTAGGTAAATCAACTGGCAATCGGGTAATCTTGGGAAATCTGACCAGCCTGGTAGACGGTTTGGTGGTCATCGAGTGGTTGCCTGGCAACGGCAAGATGACCTGGCAGGGGGCAGCAGCAGTCGTACTAAAACACCATTGATTGACTGGTGAATTGGCGCACTGATTGCACTCTCAGCAACGGTTTACTGCGTTGGACGATCACAGGAAGTGATCGCATCGAACACTCATTGCAATGGAGGCATCGAGCATGGACGCTCGTCTTCGCTATAGCCTGTTACTGACCGCCACGCTGATGTCACTGGGGGCCAGTCATCGCAGCAAGAATTTCCTGGTCACCGCCTCGACCTCTCGGTTAGCGCAGGAGGTCTGTGTGGCTGCCGAGCAATTCCGTAAGCAAACCGCTCTCGACTGGCTGGGGCAGGAATTACCTGCCTGGCCTCAACCATGCCCGATCCGGGTCAACTCCGGTAATCATCTCGGTGCGGGTGGTGTCACCAGCTTTGTTTTCAGCAGCGGTCAGCCTGGCCAATGGCAGATGACGATCCAGGGATCTCGGCAGCGGATCCTGGACAGTGTATTGCCGCACGAAATCACGCACACGGTTTTTGCCACGCACTTCGGTCGTCCCCTGCCGCGCTGGGCCGACGAGGGTGCCTGTACCACGGTGGAACACATTTCAGAACGCACCAAGCAGGACCAGTACCTGATCCGTTTCCTGAAAACGGGTCGTGCCTTACCTTTCAATCGGATGTACCACCTGAAGGAGTATCCACACGACATTCTGCCGTTGTATTCCCAGGGCTACTCGTTATCACGATTACTGATTGCCCAGGGTGGCAAGCAGGAGTTTATTCGTTACCTGGGTACCGGCATGGAGAGCAACGACTGGGACGAGGCCACGCGTCAGCATTATGGTTACCGGGATCTTTCCGCGCTGCAGTTGGCCTGGGTCGACTGGGTCTCCAAGGGGAGTCGCCTGCCTGCTGCTCGTACCACAGGGACCACGCTGGTCGCAGGCAACCAAGCGACAGGAAAAACACGCCTGGCTGGTACCACACCCTCCCGGGATGGCTGGCAACCGCGTAGCAATGCCCGGGATTGGCAACGCATTGCCAACGCACGAGCGGAGGCAGCGGAAGCTCGTACGACGACATCGCCAGCTACGAAATCCTCCGACCTGGCCGAAACCGGTGGCAGCTGGTACCGGCGACAATCAACTGCCAACGGCAGTAGCCCGACCAGGCTTTCCACGGCAGCAGCCCCCACACGGCTGAGTCGTCCCCAGCAACTGGTTACCCCGAACCGGCCGGCAGCCAATCAGCTTCCCCCGCCCCCGACCTGGTCACAAATCCCGCAGGTACAAATCCCGGCGACCGGCAGCCCCCTGACCACGGCGACGGTTCCAGCGATCCCTGGACCTGCCAAACGGCAATCGATCCGCGGGCCACTGCCCTTGATGCGTTAACGGATTGCCGATCAACGCCTGTTCCCTGGATAGCTGTTCCCTGGATGCCTGTTCTAGAAGGCAAAGGGGCGATGCATGGCCAGGTGAAAGAAGACCGGTGCGGCAAAGCAGAGCGAGTCGATGCGGTCCAGCACACCGGCATGCCCCTGGACCAGGGTCCCGTAGTCCTTGACGCCTCGATCTCGCTTGATCGCAGACATCGTCATGCCGCCAGCGAATCCCATGATGGCCACCACCATCCCCATGCAGCCAGCTTCCAGGAACCCAAAGGGGGTCACTTTCCAGAGCAAGGCGGCGACCATGGCGGTCGTGGCAATGCCCCCGATCAGTCCTTCCCAGGTACGGCTGGAATTAATCTTGGGAGCAATCACGCGTCGGCCAACCAACTTACCCCAGCCATACTGAAAGATATCACCCAGCTGCACGAGCAGGACAAAGTAAAACAACAGGCCTGCATTACTTCCGGCCCAGACTTTCTCCTGTTCCTTGTCACCAAACAACTGCAGGTTCAGGATCGCCGGTGCATAGCTCAGGGCATAGACGCAGATCAGCAGGCCGACCTGGATTTTCGCAGTACGTTCCAGGAAACGTTTTTCATCCCCGGAAATGGCGATACTGGCAGGAATCAACAGGGATGCGTAGACAGGAATCAAGACACTGAACATGCCATACCACTGGTCAGAACTGATACTGCCCCAATGTGATCCCCAACCCACCAGTACATATTGTGCCGGGGTAAAGAAGAACAGTGCCCAGAAAAGGGTCTTGTGATCCGCCGGGCGTGTGGGAGTCATGGTAATGTACTCGCGGAGCGCCCAGAACGAGACCAGTCCGAACAGCACCACGGTTCCGGTCGAGCCCAGCTTGAGACCTGCCACGAGAATCGCAAACATCATGCACCAGGCGCGCACCCGCAATTCAAACGTCCGCCGCACGGCCGGGTTGACGATATTTTCCGGTTGACGGCGCAGGGCATAGATCGCGCCCAGCGACAAGACCAGCAGCAGGAAGACGACACCGACCAACCAGCGGGTGGGTTCATCAAAGAACGCCGGCAAGACGGGCGTCACCTGGGCTGTCATGAACGGGAAATTGGTCAACGTGATTTATCCTTCCGCCTCATCCGGCGGTCGTTTAAAGATCCTTGAGGTTCTGGACCGACTCGCGAGCCCGCTCCAGGAAATCCATTTTTGCTTCACCCTGCTCCAGCCACATGGGAGCGCCAATCGTGATACAACTCAACAACGGCACGGGCAGGAATTCACCTTTTGGCAAGACTCGATTTAAATTATCCATGTAAACGGGGATCAACTCCAGTTCCGGCTTTTTCTTGGCCAGGTAATACAGCCCACTCTTGAAGGGACCCATCGTCGGCTCCGTGTTACGACCTCCCTCGGGAAATACGATCAGTGAATGTTCATGTCCAATGGCTCGAATCATCGTCTCCACCGGACTGCGGTGTACCTTGATGTTAGTTCGATCAATCAACAAGGCATTAAACGTATCCGCAATATGGCGTCGCACCACCCCCTTGTTCCAGTAATCCTTGGCAGCCACCGGCCGCGTCAATGCCCGCAATGGCTTGGGGAGTGAAGACCACAATACCAACGCATCGAGGTGACTGGTATGATTAGCAAAATAAACTCGTTGACAGGTATCAATCTTGAATTCATCGACCCAGCGCACACTGGCCCCACTTAATAACTTCGCCACAAATGACAGGATGTGTGCTGTCAAGCGCATCTACTTACCCGTTTGCCAAGAAACCCTGCAAATCCCTTGCCTTTTATCCTATCCCACTCCATAACGAGTCAACAGCCCGTACCTGGAAAACTCGCATCATACCTAGAAACAACACCTCACAATAAGGCGAGTTCTGTCACTGCGTACAGGAATTATTGCCTGCTGGCGTTGATTCCACGACAAACAACCTCACAATCAGGAAAAAGTACCTGATCCATCCATAGTTTCCATTTTGATCACTTCCAGATAACTCGTAACCTGCTGACCCACGAATATGTCCCGTGCCATTATTATCGTTGTTGATCGCCTCGGATCCGGTTTTCTCGGTCCGTATGGAAATACCTGGGTCGACACTCCAGCCATCAACCGTTTTGCCAGCCAAAGTATCCTCTGGGAACACTTCCTCTCGGATTCCCCGTTGCTCTCGTCGGTCTACCACTCGTACTGGTCAGGGAAACATGCGTTCCAGGTCCAGGCCCAACCCACCGTACCCACCACCTGCCTGCCCCAACAACTCACCGCCGCCGACATCCCCACCGTCCTGATCAGTGACGACCAGGAAATCCTCGATCACCCTGCTGCCAGTGGCTTCGCCGATTCCATCCTCGTCCCCACCGAGGCCCCTGATACCACCGTCGATTCCATTGAGGAAACTCAAATGGCCAACGTCCTGGCCGAAGCCCTCCAGTGGCTGGAGCCGGTGCCAGCCGATTCCTCGTTCCTGGCCTGGATTCATGTCCGTGGCATGGAAGGTCCCTGGGACGCCCCGCAAATGCTGCGCGAATGGTTCCACGACGAAGAAGACCCGGAACTGCCAACCTGGACCACGCCACCACAACAACAGCAAACCGATGCCTTTGACCCCGACCAATTGCTGGGAATCACGCAGGCCTACGCCGGACAAATTAGCGGCCTGGACAGTTGCCTGGGTGCCTTCTGGCAAGCCGTTGAAGAATTGCCGGCCGGTCAGCAAACCCTCTGCGCCCTAACCTCTCCAAGAGGATTTCCCCTCGGACAACATGGCCGCATTGGCACCTGTGACCACCCCCTCTTCGGAGAATTGCTCCAGGTCCCCTGCATGCTCCGATTACCCGCAGACGCCCTCGCTGCCCAGCGAGTTCATTCCCTCGTCCAACCCCACAACTTCTATGGCACCCTGCTAAACTGGTTTGAACAAACCGACCTGTTGGCCACAGAACGCGTAACACCAAACCCACTCATGCCCGCCAACCCGTCCCAGCCAAATCGATTAAATTGGCCTGCTAGCAATCATCGAGCGGTGGCAGTGGGACCGACACAACGCGCCCTACGCACACCTGCCTGGTTTCTTCACCAACCCACGACCAACCCGCCACAACTCTACGTCAAACCGGACGATCGCTGGGAAACCAATGATGTGGCCAATCGGTGCCCGGATATCGTCGAACAAATGATCGCACAACTCGATCTCTGTCAGCAGCTTTTCGAACAGACGACAAACGTTACCTGGCCAACCCTGCCGAAACTGCTAGCAGAAGGCTTGGATTAGCGTCCCAGGAGCCCACTTTTAGTGGGTGGCAAATCGTTAAATCGATCTGTCTTTTGAGTGGTTTTATCTCTACAATCCCACTTCATTTTCAACATCTCTGAATCCTTCCTCCAGGCTGGCAACCGTGCACGGATCGCAGGGGCTATCTGGGTGACTGAAAGAAATCAGCAAAGTATGTTCGGACAAGGAAGTCCATCCCGGCCAACTGCCGCGCTTTCCGCGGTCGTGGGACGTCAACATGGCGTCAGCCCCCTGGCTTGTCGACGACTCCCGTTGTGGATCACAACGGCGTGGGCGTTCGCCTTGGGCTTCGTGCTGAGCCCCGTTTTTGCTCAGCAACTGGAACTGGGAAATCCACAATCCAAGAAGGTACCGTCCACGGGGCCTACAGCCCCTGCGCCTGGAAAAGATGCCGCTGAAGCCACGGACAAATCCGAGGGCGAATCCACCGCAGTGGATAGGCCAAAGGCAACTGGTGACGAGGACCAGGATCTTATCGAATTAAATCTCCGACTGGCCTGGGGGGGTGGTAAAGCTCGTACCTGGGAAGGCCAGATCCAGATCAACCAGGGCACGATTACGTTGGTACGAACGCTGGGCATGGAAGCTGACCAGGCACGCGCCTTGATGCCCGATGGTCAGATCATTCATATCCAACAGTTGGCGGCCAATACGTTTCATGGTGTCGACATTGCTGTGCGTGCACCGCGAACAACCATTCTGCGTGTCATCCTGAAACCCTCAGATGTTGACCTGGACCCCAAGACGTTGAAGATACCACTGGCCAGCCTGGCCCTGGAGACTACCAACGCAACGCTTGACCAGCAGGGCAATCGACTCCAGGTTCACAGAACACCGGGGGACAAGCTACGACTAAAATTCCAGCGGAACTCACTGGTTTTTTCTCCCCAGGAGAGTTTCCCCATTACGATTGCTCCTCATCAACTGGGACTGGAAGCAGGAACCTCGTTGCGTTGTGAA
>JAZADA010000250.1:0-5737 GCA_036124135.1 Planctomycetota bacterium
GGAGTGGGAGTCGTTTATAACCTTACGGGGCAAAAACATGCGCCCCGTCAGCGCGGTGAACCCCAGGTTTCGAGGGATGATCCGCCGAGTGTCGGGAGTGCGGTCAGGAAACTGCGCGGGGACCGAAACGGGTTACCGGGTGCAGTTCATCTGCCGGTTCGTATCGGGGACCAGAATAACTTTCGCTGGGGTGGACAGCATGCGGGTTTCCTGGGCCAGCAATACGATCCCTTGACGCTTATTGAAGAGAGCTGGACGCCAGGTACCCTGCCCTCCAGCTTCCTGCCACCCAAGGGCGTTGGCTTGAGTCGTCTGCGCGATCGTGCCGATTTATTGGAACGCGTGGAAGAGGGACAGGTGGCTGGCTCGCGTGCAGACACACCAGAACTCTACGAGAAAGCTCGGAAAAGGGCGCTAAGTATCCTGCAGTCCGATTCCATTTGGAAAGCCTTCCTGCTGGAAGAAGAAAAGCCCGGCACGTTGGAACGTTATGGAGACAATAAGTTTGGACGCAGTTGCCTGGTGGCGCGTCGCCTGGTGGAACGCGGAGTTTCGTTCGTCACCGTTCCCTGGATGTACCTGCATTCGACCAAGAACTTTGATACGCATGCCAAGCACTTCCAGGTCATGAAGGACCTGCTGCTGCCGCCGATGGACCGTGCGTTTTCGGCGTTGTTGGAGGACCTCGATGATCGTGGCCTGATGAGTAACACGCTCGTTTGCTGGACCGGAGAGTTTGGCAGAACGCCCAAGATCAATAAGGGTGCCGGGCGGGATCACTGGGGCAAGGTGTATAGCACCGTTTTGGCCGGAGCTGGCATCCGTGGCGGGCAAGTGTATGGTGCGACGGACAAGGCGGGTGGTGAGCCAACGGATAATCCTGTTTACGTCAGCGATTTTATCGCCACCGTCTACAAGGCCCTGGGGTATGACAATAGTACCCTGATTCATGACCGCTTCGGTCGGCCCCATCCACTCATGAAGGGCCGCCCGGTGCGTGCCCTGTTTGGCTAGTGGCTTCCGGGTCTACGCAAGATGTGTTGCGTAGACAAGTTGCAGCATTCTTGCTGCCCCGAGTAGTCAACCGCCCTTGGGCAGTCAGGGATTGGTGATCTGCGTGATCCGATAACATGTTACAATAGCGACCATGAGTTTGCGCTTATTACTAACCGTGCTTGTTGGCCTGGTGGTGACCATTCCAGTGACGGCGGAGGAAGCCCCAGCCAGGAAGCCAGGCTCGCTGGTCTTCGAGAAGGATATCTTTCCGATTCTCAAGGCCAAGTGTTCGCAGTGCCACTTTGGAGAGAAGCCCAAGGGTGGATTGAACCTGGAGCGCCGAGCGACGATCATTCGTGGCGGTCAGAATGGACCGGCCATCCGGATCTCGGCAGCCGAGACCAGCTTGCTCTTCGAGGTGCTCAGTAGCGATCGAATGCCGTTGCAGGGTCCCAAGCTGACCCCGGAAGAGAAAGGGTTGATTCGAACGTGGATCAACGAGGGCGCACTTACCGATTCCAAGGAAGTGCTGGAAGTTGCCGAGGCCAAGTCGACATACGCTGCCTCGGAATATGAGTACTGGTCATTCTTTCCACCAGAGCGTCCTGCGTTGCCCACGGTGAAACACGTGGGCCAGGTTAGCAATCCCGTGGATGCCTTTTTGCTTAGTAAACTCGAGGGAAAAGAGCTGGTCTTTTCAGCGCCCGCCTCGCGTGTCACGCTCATTCGTCGCCTGTACCTGGACCTGCTGGGCATCCTGCCGGTACCGTCCGAGGTTGCGGAGTTCGTGGCAGACCCAGCGCCGGATGCTTACGAGCAGTTGGTTGATCGGCTGTTGGCAAGTCCCCGTTACGGGGAACGATGGGGAAGGCATTGGCTTGATGTCGCTGGCTATTCTGATTCCGCGGGCGTCCTGTCTGCTGACCAGGATCGGCAACTGATCTGGCGTTACCGGGATTACGTGATCAAGGCGTTCAACAAGGATCTGCCCTACGACCAGTTTGTCAGGGAACAACTGGCGGGGGACGAGTTGTCCGAGTACTGGAAGCATTACAAGAATGACGAATCTTTACCTGCAGATGTGGTCAACGCCATGGAGGCGACCGGGTTCCTGCGAACAGGACCGGATTCCAGTCGGCCCGACTTTAACACGATCAAGAATGTAAACGGGCTCTACTATTACCCGACCATTGACTCGCAGCTGGCGATCCTGACGAGCAGCCTGATGGGGATTACGGTCAAGTGTGCGAAGTGCCATAACCACAAGTTCGATCCTCTGACCCAGGAGAATTACTACCAATTGCAGTCGATCCTGATGACGGTCTACAGCCCCGAGCAATGGGTTCCTTTCCGTGACCGCAAGCGGCCCATCGCATCGAAAAAACAGGAGGAGGCTGCGGCGGCACGTAAGAAGGAAGTGGATGCCAACGTGGCAGCACTCAAGAAGGAGATCGTCGATCTCCAGAAGGCCCAGGCAGAGAAACTTTACCAGCATCGCCTGGAAACGGTTTCACCACAGATCCGGGATGATCTGCTGGCCGCCCTGGCAGTCGCTGCGGACAAGCGTAATGCAGTCCAGAACTACCTGGCTGGCAAATTTGCCACTTTCTTACGCCCGGCTGCCGACAAGTTGGAAGTGGAGATCGCAAGTGTCTTTCCCGAGTACAAGAAAACGGTGGCGGAAAAGAATGCAGCGATTGCGGCCCAGGAAAAACGCCGCATGCATTTTGATTATGTCTACGCAGCCTATGACGTGAAAAACGATCCTTTCACCCCCCTGCTGCGACGAGGCGATGCCCAGACGCCGGGACCAGTGGTCACGCCAGGCGTTCCGGAGATGATCAAGGCGAGACAGCCATTCGAATGGAAACCGCCGGCAACCGGATCACCCACTTCCGGACGACGAACGGCCCTGGCTGATTGGCTGACGCAACCGCGACATCCGCTGACAGCCCGGGTGATGGCCAACCGTCTCTGGTTGCACCATTTTGGAGAGGGACTGGTTTCCACGATGGAGGACTTTGGTTGGGCCGGCGAGGATCCTATTCACCTGGACTTGCTGGATTGGTTGGCAGTGGAACTCGAATCAGCGAACTGGAGCCTGAAACATTTACATCGCTTGATGCTGACATCGACGGCCTATCGGCAGGTGTCCCGCAACGAGGGTGAGTTGGCGAATCGAGCTGATCAGGTAGATTCCCAGAATCGTCTGCTGTGGCGACAGAATCTCCGGCGGCTGGAAGCAGAGCCGCTCCGTGACAGTATCCTGGAAGTGTCCGGAGGCCTGCAGTCACATATGTACGGTTACCCGGTCGGGATTGCCAGTCGGTCTGACGGTGAGGTGGTGGTCAATGATGGTAAGTTGCCCCAGAAACGATCGATCTATCTACGGAGCAAGCGATCTGCCCCGGTCTCCTTGTTGCAACTGTTTGATCAGCCAGACCTGGAAACTAACTGCACGCGTCGCTCTCAATCGACCGTCCCGTTGCAGGCGCTCTCGCTCATGAATAGTGACCTGGTGAGTAATGCCGCGATTGCCTTTGCCGAACGCGTTCTGCATGAGTCGAGCGAGGACCCATTGGGGCGTGCTTTCGAACTGGCCTACAGTCGTCCTCCGGCTGCCGCGGAACGGAAAACGTTGGAAGCCTTCACGCAGAAACAGCAGGCCCTGCACATGGCGACCAGCGGTGGCAAGAAAGTCTGGGCCTATGGCTATGGTACGATCGACGGTAAGGACCCCAGGAAGGTGGCCTACACGGCCTTTCCTACCTACGAGAAAGCGCAGTGGCAACTGGGGCCCGGTTACCCGTTCATGGGATCCTACTGGGCCGGTATTAATGCCACGGGCGGACACCCGGGCGCAGGTAAGCCAGTTATCTTGAAATGGACCTCACCAGTCACCGGCAAGGTTCGACTGGAAGGAATGGTCCATCATCCGTCACCGGCCGGTAATGGCGTCCGTGCGACCATTACGTCCGACCAGCAGGGCCAACTGGGGCAGTGGGCCGTGGCTCATAAACGGGAAGAAGTCAGCCTGGAAGTGATGGATGTTAAGCAGGGCGAACAATGGTTTATTGTGCTGGATATGAATGGAGAATTGACCTCGGATAATTTCAAGTGGTCCTTTACGATCAAGGAAGTCGACCAGGATGGACAACTGATGCAGGCCTGGGATTCCGTCAGTGGGTTTCATGGGCCGCTTAATGAGAATGGTGTAAACCAGGAGAATGCGCGCAGGCAATCGATCGTCGATCTCTGCCATGTGCTGCTGTCGAGCAACGAATTCGCTTACGTGGACTAATCGAGAGACAGATTGAACGAAGGCCCTGTTATGGACCATACAGCCAAGGAACGATACGAAATTTCACGCCGGGAGACGCTCAAGCGATTGGGGTCCGGTTTCGGTGGGCTGGCGCTGGCGGCCATCTTGAACGAGGATGCGTCGGCCGGGCGACGGATTCATGACCTGCAGCCTCGTCAGCCGGTTCATCCGCCCAGGGCCAAGGCCGTCATCCAGCTGTTTATGCACGGTGGTCCCAGCCAGGTTGACTTGCTGGATCCCAAGCCACTGCTCAACAAGTACGACGGCCAGAACCCGCCGGCCCAGGTGCTGGACGATGAGAATCGTACCACGTACCTGCTCGGAACCCCGTTCAAGTTTCACAAGCATGGTGAGAGTGGCATCGAATTCTCGGACCAGCTCTCGCATATTGGCCGGCACGCAGACAAGATTGCCGTCATTCGATCCATGTTCACGGAGCATCGTAACCATGAACATGCGATCTGGATGGCCCAGACTGGTTTGATTATTCCTGGACGTCCCACGTTGGGTTCCTGGGCAGCTTACGGGCTGGGGACGGTTAACCAGAATCTGCCCGCCTACGTGGCCTTGCCTGATCCGGCGGGACACTCGGTGGATGGGGTGCGTAACTGGTCCAGCGGTTGGTTGCCGCCGGTTTACCAGGGAACCGCTTTCCGCAGCGAGGGCACCCCGGTGTTGAACCTGAAGCCGACGATTGAAAAAGCACGTTCCGTCCAGGCAGGCAAGCTGGACCTGTTGCGTTCTCTCAATGCGGGGCACAAGCAGCGTCACCCACGGGAACTGGACCTGGATGCACGGATCACCAATCTCGAACTGGCCGCTCGCATGCAGTTGGCCGCCACCGATGCGATGAACGTAACCCGGGAAACCGCGGCTACGCAGGCCATGTATGGCCTGGATAACAGTGTCACTGCCTCCTACGGAAAGCGATGCCTGATGGCCCGGCGGTTGGTGGAACGGGGTGTCCGCTATGTGCAAATCATGATGAAAGGTCAGCCCTGGGATACGCATACCAGCAACGTGGCCAACACGAAGAGTTGCTGTGCCCAGACCGATCAACCGGTGGGCGCCTTGCTAACGGACCTGCAGCAGCGGGGCCTGCTCGATTCGACCCTGGTTCTCTGGGGTGGTGAGTTTGGACGGACACCGGGCGCCGAGTTGCGTGGCTCTGGTGCCAAGCGAGGTAACGAGGGGCGTGATCATCACCCGTACGGTTACAGCGTCTGGATGGCAGGTGGTGGTATTAAAGGTGGGCAGACTTACGGTGAAACGGACGACTTCGGTTACCGATCCGTGGTCAATCGCACCCGGTTGTCAGACTACCATGCCACGGTCCTGCACCTGCTGGGACTGGATCATGAGAAGTTGGATCACGAGCACAACGGGCGTAGCGAAAAGCTGACCGACGTTTACGAGGCC
>JAZADA010000251.1:0-7166 GCA_036124135.1 Planctomycetota bacterium
TGGCGGGCCAGTCAGTTCTTCCTGGCAGGCAGCTGGAATATTCAACCTGAATTCACTCTTGCCATGGTTCCCTCCTACGATGAAACAACCCAGGAAACATCGTCGGATCTGCGCCTGGGTTTCGGAGTTCGTTCGATCGATCGGGAGAGCATTACGTCACCATTGAAAACCAACTTCCAGTTTGCGCCCGTTGTTTTCCTTCGAGAAGCACTCAAGCAATCGAACCAAGTCACGATTGTGAATAACGAACTTCGACTGGAAAATACCAGCCTGATCTTGCGAGCAGATGCCCGTACAGGTGTCATCAAGGATATTTGTTTCCTGCAGCTACCCGGAGCCCGTATCGAATTCCAAGCCGGGGCCTGGGAGCATGCCATGGCAGCCAAGTCCGAGGCCGCCAAAAATTTCCAAAACCGCTACCAATCGGAGCACCCTGCGGAATCCCTGCTTCAATTCGTACTCAATGAAATCCTGGCCCAGTTGGAAGGCAAATCCAACCCGGCCACCGTGAGATCCAGGCAACAGGCCCTTAACCAGTTAACAAGCTCCTCGCTGAAATCCGTGGACCGCTGGTTGCAGTATTTTGGCCAGCATGAACCAACTGCCTTCGTAATTCCCCGTGCGAAACCCTCATCACAAGGCGACCTACAGCGTGCCATCATGGCCGCCGTACCGATCGTCATCGATCCCTGGTTCCCCAGGGGTTCCTGGCCGTGGACACTAGGACGACAAACCGGGTTGATGATGGCCGGCAAGGGCCAACACACGGGAAAGGAATTGCAACGCTTACTGGACGATGAATCCATGGGGCCTGTCGGCTACTGGGCAATTGCTGCCTTTCTCAAACAATTTGGATCACCCAAGTACCGCCCATTTGCGGGTCATGCCCTGCAGGTGCTTGATACGGATAACTTTGAGCATGATGCCCGTATCCTGTTCAGCCAGGATGCCTGGACAGGCCAGTTTATCGCCGGCCTCGGCAATAATCTCCGCCAGATGAATCCCGAGACGATCACGGCATTGACACAACCCTTACCTGGCAACCTGCAAAAGTTTATCCGAGACTGGTCACATCATCTTCATCAATTTCCGGATCGACCCACGACGGAATTGTTCCAGCAAACTCTTGCGAAATCCTGGCAGGAGGAATTATCCACGCGAGTTGCCAAGCAACTACAGGAAATACTTCAACCAGCAATCCGTACTGCCCAGCCCCAGGCTAAAAAGCCTGCAAAAGCTTCACGCTGATTCGTTGACACGGTCGGCCATGCAGGGCTAGGATGAGACCTCACGATTGCAACCATCCTGGAGACGGTACACATGGCAAAGGCGACTTTTGGTGCGGGATGTTTTTGGGGTGTCGAGGTGACCTTCCGACAACTAGAGGGGGTGCTCGATGCCCAGGTCGGTTACCTGGGTGGTCATCTCGTGAACCCGACCTACCAGGATGTTTGTACGGGCACCACCGGGCACGCCGAAGTCCTGCAAGTCGAATTTGATCCCGCGCAAATCAGTTACGAATCCTTGCTGGACGTATTCTGGAAATGCCATGATCCGACCCAATTGAACCGACAAGGCCCTGATGTGGGCACGCAGTACCGTTCTGGCATTTACTACGAGGACGAGGCCCAGCGTGTTGCTGCAGAGGCCTCACGGGCAAGTCTTGAACAAAGCGGACAACATTCCAATCCCATCGCGACGGAAATCGCAGCTGCCAGCGAATTCTATCGGGCCGAGGAATACCATCAGCAGTACCTGGAAAAACGTGGGCTCGGCAGTTGTCACTTGCCGTGATCCGTGAGGCTCTCCAGGAAAACCTGCTCGGCTGGCAAGGGTAAGAACATGGGCAAGATCGAGAAGCCGGATGACAGGCGGGCTCCAACCGCATTTGTGATCACGGACCCTTGACGCGAGCTTCCGATTGGTTCATTTTGAGTGCTCGGAGGGCATGGCTTTACATGGTAAAGCCCATCAACCCTTTCTCCACGGATGCCAACCAACAAAGGATTATTTTCCATGAACCGTTCTTGCATCGCTGCCTTCGCCGGACTGCTCATTACTGCCCTGTCGGCCGCACCTTCCCTGGCCCAGGACTTCGTGGTTGGCCCCCTGGGTTACACAACCTATCGTCCACGGGTTACTTATTCTCCGGCCGTAACACTGCCGCGGCGCATTACCGCCTATTCCCCCGTGATCACTCCAGCTCCCGTCATCACGACTTACGCTTCCCCCGTCATTAGGACGTATCGCCCCGCCGTCAGAAGCTACCGACCTGTAATTCGATATCCAGCGACGATTGGTTATCCGGCACCGGTGGTTAGCTATCGACCGGCAGTCGTACGATACCGCGTACCGGTGACCACATACCGGCCCTCGGTATCAGCCTATGGCCCCATGTACATGCCCGCTGGTTCGTTATGGGTCCGCCCCAAGGTCTATGTCACGGGACAGCCGATTCGTAATGCCTTGCGAGCGATGACACCCTGACCGCTCCTCACGAGCCTTGTCATGCAGCATCACAGAACCGCCCGTCCCAGACGGGCGGTTTTTTTATGGCACAGGCAAACGACGAATCAGCCCTCGTTGTCTCCTGGCAACTGGCCCACCTGGTAAAATGCCTCCAGGTCTGCCAACTCACGCTCGAATCCACCAGAAAGGATAGGAAACCGGCACCATGTTTTCGGATCCAGGTTTTCATCATCAAGATGGAAAGACGGAGCGAATCGTTCTCGCTTCCACTGGTTCCGAGACCACAGCTGAAAAAATCGCCTGGTCCAGTCGAACAGTTGCTGATGCGTGTAACCAGCGGTTTCCATTTGAGCATCTGCCTGGAACTGCTTGAATATTTCCAGCGGAGACAGCTTGTCACGGATTGCGAGGCGTTCAATGGCATCCAGTACCGTATAGGGCATCAGGTCCGATTCATCGGTCTGACCTTGAGCTGGTGGTCGAAGTTCCGCAGTCGGCTGCTGTTCATTAACCGCAGCCAGTTCCGGCACAGGTCCCAGGCCACTTGGACCGTCTGTTTCCATCCAGCGCAGCCAGTCCCTGAGAAACGCCTTATCGATACCAGCGATCGGAGAGATTCCACCACACGTATCGCCATCCATGGTGGTGTAGCCCACAGCTGCTTCAGAACGATTACTGGTCGCCAGCAGCAACGCATTACGCAGGTTTGCCAGCAACCAGACACCGGGTGCTCGTGCCCGTGCCTGGATGTTCTGCAGCGCAAGGTCATCATCATCCCAGTTCAGTGTTCGCCCGATAGCGGTAGAAACCGTATCCACGTAACCCTCGACCAGCTGATCCACGTCAAACGCAAAGAATTCAGCTCCCAACGCCTCTGCCACGGATTCTGCCGCGGTTCGCGTCGTTTCCGAACTATTGCGAGTGGCCTGGTAAACGCAAGCCAGCAACCGGTGAATCCACTGCTCTGTATCGGTAAGATTCTCGGCACCAGGAAGGTAGGCAAGTTTTTCTGTTAATCCATCGGCGCCTATTTCCTGGCAGGTCAAGCGCGCCATCATGGCAACCAACACAGCCACGGTTGCTGAATCAGCGCCACCGCTGAGCGATACCACGAATCCATGAGATCGACTCTTACGAAGGTAGTCCAGTAAACCCAGGGCGACTGCTCGAGTAAATTCTTCCTCCTTGATCCCACTACTCTTTTCCCAGGCAGGCAATTCAACCGTCTCGCCAGCACCTGGAGCCGCTTCCTGGTAGTCAAACGGAACAACCAGGCAACTGCCTGAATCATCCCCAACCGCCGGCTTGTCACCCGCGCCCTGTTCACGGCTCAGGCGGGTTCGTGCCACGTCGATCACGGCCGTGGAGAGGAGGGTCTCGCAACACGAAAAACGCGGGCCAGTCACCAGCATCTCACCATCACTGGCAATCATTGCATCGCCATCGTAAATCGCTCGCCCCGCTTCATTGCCCAGCATGTTGGCATAGATGTAGCTCACGTGCAGCGACCGGGAGCCTTCCTGGACAAATCCCCGTCGGACCTTGTTCTTGCCAAATGCAAAATGGCTGGCACTTGGATTGAGAATGATATCAACACCACGCTGGGCCAACTTGTGACCCGGTCGATTCCCAACCCAGGCATCTTCACAGATTTCAAATCCAATACGGATGCCTCCGCAATCAAAGATCAGGTCACCCAGTGGATACTCGTTTCCCGCTACCCTTGTCGTGGCACAGGTCGCTTCCTGCCAGGGTTTGAACCAGCGTGGTTCGTAGTGTAGTCCATCCCCTGCCAGGTTTTGTTTTCCCACGAATCCAACCACCTGCTGATTGGCAACCAGGCAGGCAACGTTGAAAAGTCCATCTTCATGCCACAGCGGTAAACCAAGTGACGTGATCATACCAGCCGTATGTGGCACGATTTCCTGCAAGACTTCCAACGCCATGGCCTGGACCGCCGAGGACTGGAACGCATCTTCACAACCATAGCCGGTAATACATAATTCCGGCAGGCAAAGTATCTGTACCTGTTGGCTCCGGGCCGTATCGATGGCAGCCAGGATATTGGTCTTGTTCCGTTCCCAGGCCAGCGGAGTTTGGTTCAGTACCCCCGCAGCTACTTTGATTGGTTTCACCACGCGGATCTCCCAATGCTGGCCCACCTCCATGTTGCTACTGACCCCGGTGACTGTCGGTCTAATTGTCTCATCGCAGTTCTCTTGAACATTCCCGGGTCTCACAACACTAACGGATCTATCATAACAGGTTTTTCGGGCACGGAAACGGACGGCGGTGGAGGGCTGGACACCCCTTGCCGCTTACCGGGACAAGACGAAGAGAGACTGGCAAGCTATAATGAGCTATCCTTCTTGCCCGTACTAGCGGCTTCGCATGTTCGCGGAGCAGAACCTGAGAAAGAAACGATTACCAGATGATTCATTGGCTACCTACCGAAATGTTTTCACATGCTTTTCAAGCTTCACTCAAATGGAGTGGCCTGGCTCTCGTGGTTGTCCTGGGCGTCAGCCCGGCCTGCTTGTCAGCGGACCCCTCCGGAAGCAAGCTTGGCATCGTCGCAGAAAAACCTGCTTCTGGACGCTATGTCGAAACGAAGCTCGGTTACATGATTCCTTACGAGGCCATCATTCCTGGTAGCAACATCAAGTACCACATGGAACCTATCCCCGGTGGCCAGGGAACGATAGGTAGTCCCGCCGGGGAAAAGAAACGCCAGGCAAACGAAGGCCCCCTGTACCAGACCGTTCAACAACCGTACTGGCTGGGCAAGTACGAGTTGCGATGGGAAGAATACAAGGAATACATGGCGTTACATGATATTTTCAAGTCTTTTGAAACCTACAAGATCCGGCCACTCACGGACAAGCACCAGGCTGATGCAATCACCGCACCGTCTAATCTTTATGACACCAGCTTTACTTTCGTAAACGGAGAAAATCCCAGGCTACCCGCTGTCACCATGAGTCAGTACGCAGCAAAACAATACACCAAGTGGCTGACCGGATTAACGGGACGTTTCTATCGACTGCCGAGTGAAGCAGAGTGGGAGTACGCCTGTCGAGCTGGCACGACCACGGCCTACCATTTCGGCAACGACCCCTCAAAGCTCGGTGAGTATGCCTGGTACTTCGATAATTCAAACGAGACGACCCATCCGATCGGACTCAAGAAACCGAATCCCTGGGGACTGCACGACATGCATGGAAATGTTGGCGAGTGGACCCTGGACGAATTGTTCGACAACGGTTACCAACGCCTGGCTGGAAAAACTGTTGCCGGCCTGGAAAGTGTCGGCTGGCCTACCAAGCTCTATCCACGCGTGGTACGCGGAGGATCCTGGGACATGGATCCTGAAAACTGTCGCAGTGCTTTTCGCCTGGGTTCACACGATGATGATTGGCGTGGTGAAGATCCTAACATTCCCCTGAGCCCCTGGTGGTTTACCAGCGAGGCTGCCCTGGGAGTTGGCATGCGCCTGCTGCGTCCCCTGCAGGCGCCACCCCAGAAGGATCGAGAAAAATTCTGGCGTGCTGATCTAAAACAGGTCCAGGAAGATGTGGATTTTCGCATCCAGGAGGAAGGACGGGGAGCACTCGGATACGTTGATCCAACGCTACCGAAGGCGATCAAGGATTTGAGGGAACGCAAATCCAACAAGAAGAAGTAAACTTCGTTATCCCATCCCAGCAAGGGCTGGTCGCTGATCTCGATCGCGCCGTTCCGATCCGTCTCTCCGGGTCCCTGTAAAAAAGGAAAGCGAAAAACATTCAAGAAGTAGGACCGCCGGCTGATATTTTTTTTGTCGAAAGCGTCTCTCTCGGTAATAATAACGTCTTCATCGAAGCCTTCAGACTACTCGTACCACGAGACTGCCATGGCATCATCTGGATCTGTCACGCATTGGATCGGAGCGTTAAAAAGCGGTGACCAGCAAGCAGCCCAGCAACTCTGGGAACGCTACTGGAAACGCCTGGTAGGGCTGGCCGCAAGGAAACTAACAGGTGCCCGACGACAAACCTCGGACGAGGAAGACATCGCCCAGGTTGCTCTCAAAAGCTTCTTTCTCGGTGCGCGAGAAGGTCGTTTCCCACAACTCCAGGACCGACATGATCTGTGGGCCTTGCTGGTCCGCATTACTGCCAACAAGGCTGTCGATAAACGCATTCACGATAAGGCTCAGAAACGGGGCGGTGGACAAACCATTCGGTCCATCGATCCTACCGGCGATTCCCCCTGGGATGAAAACCTTGAACCCGTGATCGGTAACGAACCCACTCCTGAGTTCGCTCTTCAAATCACCGAGGAATACGAGCGATTACTGGCTGTCTTACCAGATCGTACGTTAAGACAAATCGCCACCTGGAAAATGGAACGGTATACGCATGACGAAATCGCTGAAAAACTTGGCTGTGTCCGTCGCACCGTCCAACGTCGGTTATTACTAATCCAGCAGATCTGGACTGCCCAGCAGGAATCGATTCAGAACCCATGAATTCTGACCATCCCCCTTTACCTCTGGAAGTTGCCCTGGAGATCGAAAGGATCTGTAGTGACTACGAGTCTGCCTGGCAGGCTCAACAAGCTCCTCGACTGGAAGACTCCCTTCAACGAATACAAGCGGCCTACCAGCCTGCCCTGCTGTTCGAACTACTGCTGCTGGAATTTAATTATTGCCCTGG
>JAZADA010000252.1:0-2181 GCA_036124135.1 Planctomycetota bacterium
TACGTAATCTTGCGTGGATCGATGGTATTCTAGCGGATTAAGGGTGCAAGTTTAAAGGAGGAATTGCGTAAATGACGATTTTAAAGGATAGGGAAATTGCGTTATTACGGCTTAAACAAAAGCGTGATAGCTAGTTCATGACCTGGATCGGATTTGGACCGATCAGTAGTTCTTGATATACTTGGGCGTTGTTTTCAAGGATTGGTAAGGAAAGAAAAGATGCTTTCTATATTGGGTAAACCGGATCGTCGACAACGCCTGTGCAATGGTATTTCACGCCGAGATGTACTGCGCATTGGCGGATTAGGCATGGGTGGTTTGACATTGCCACAGTTATTGCAACTGGAATCACAGGCAGGCGAACGTCTATCGCATAAGGCTGTCATCATGATTTACATGTGTGGTGGTCCACCGCACCAGGACATGTATGACATCAAGGTAGATGCTCCACAGGAAATGCGAGGTCCTTTCCAGCCCATCTCTACGAATGGACCCGGGATCCAGATTTCAGAGCATCTGCCGCGGATGGCCAAGATCATGGACAAGCTTGTCCCGATCCGTTCCATGGTAGGAGCTAATGGTGCCCATTATTCACACCAGTGTATGACGGGACATCACAATCGCGAGACGCCCGCTGGTGGCTGGCCTCACTTCGGTTCTGTCGCCAGTCATTATCAAGGTCCGGTGAACAGTGGGACCCCGCCGTTCGTCAGCCTTTGCTACACGACAAAACATCAACCCTATAACGAGCCTGGGGCAGGCTTCCTTGGCCTGGGACAATCATCGTTTCGTCCGAAAGGACCAGGTCGCAATGACCTGGTCTTGCAGGGCATCACGGCAGATCGACTTGCCGATCGTAGCAGGTTACTGACTTCCTTTGACAGTTTTCGACGAGATGTCGACAACAGTGGCAATATGCAGGGGATGGATACCTTCACGGAACGTGCGATGGGGATTCTTACATCTCCGGAGTTGTTCAATGCACTGGACCTGTCGAAGGAGGATGCTGAAACGCGTGAGCGTTATGGTACTGATGATGAAACCAAGCCCAAGGGGGATGGGGCTCCGCGTGCTCCCCAGAATTTCCTGGTGGCCCGTCGCCTGGTCGAAGCAGGCGTTCGTGTTGTCACGATTAATTATAGTTTCTGGGACTGGCACGGCGGCAACTTCAGTAATGCCAGGCAGGAATTCCCGGTCTTCGAGAAAGCGTTAACGGCGCTCGTGGAAGATCTTCACGCTCGTGGCCTGGACAAGGATGTAAGCGTGGTCGCCTGGGGAGAATTTGGACGTACCCCGAAAATCAATAAGAATAGTGGGCGTGATCATTGGCCCCGAGTTTCTTCAGCACTGCTTGCCGGTGGTGGGATGCGCACCGGGCAGGTCATCGGTGCCACGGATCGTACCGGTGGTGAAGCGGTTGATCGTCCGGTCAGTTTCCAGGAAGTGATGGCGACGCTCTACCATAACCTCGGTGTCAACCTGGATTCCCAGCGACTATTTGATTTCCGCGGGCGTCCCTACCCCATGATCGATCCCGGTGTCAAACCACTGCCTGAATTGAGCTAGGGTTAAGGCGTTGAATCTCGTTCCAGCACCAGGATGTGATGCGCGCGTCCCGTGGCCCAGGCACGCCAGCTGAGTCGGTCGATTTCATGCCATCCCTTGCGTGGACCAATGGCCAGGGACAGGTGAGCGCGACCTGACCACCAGGCGGATGTGTCCCCAGGGCGAGCCATGGTCCGAGGGTCCTCGGCCGAGCGATACCAGGCGTTGACGTCTCGCCCGCCGTCAAATTCCTCGCCCTCTCGCCCCTCGGCAACCCAGCGTTCCAACTGGGTCCAGCGTGCCTGGTTCCACGCCAGGAAATCATGAGTGAAAATTACTGAAATCGTGCCACCGATGAGTGTGATGATCGTGGCCAGCGTCCAGGCCCAGCGTGGAATCGCAACCTGCGGTCGAGTGAGCAGGAGGATCACACCGGTAAAGAGGGAGGCGAAAAGGATCATCCAGTAACGATCCATGATGGCGTAAAATAGCCCCAGGAAGATTAGCAGCACGACCACGGTCATGCTCAGGAGACCGGCCCCACACCAGGCGAGCGTTTTGGCAAGCTTCGCCTGGGCTTGCTCTAGTCGAGGGGCGTTGACCAGGTAAACGACCCACCATGCCAGGTGCGCCGTG
>JAZADA010000253.1:0-3046 GCA_036124135.1 Planctomycetota bacterium
CGCCCCGGCTTTGACTCCGAACCTCGTGGCCAATTCTCGAATCGATGGCAAGCGATCACCCGGTCCGAGATCGTTGTCCACAATCAGATCTCCAACGAGCCCCATCACATCATGCGTTTCGAGCGTCGTTGGCTGTACATTTACCGTACTCATCTTCCCCTCTTTTCTCTAGGAAAGGCTAAAAATTGCCGGGCAAAGACCGGCTAAGAGTTCCCCCCCTACCCTGGCTCCGCCGCACGCTGATAATCAGCATGCCGAATCTGATTATCAGGCATCCCCGACCGGCTGTCAAGAATTGAAAGCCACTCTCCGGCCAGCACAGGAAGTCACGAACCAGGCATGTATTTAAGGCCACCTGGGGTATAATAACCAAATTAACCTTGAGGTTCAGAAAGCCGATATTTAAGATAAGTCCAGGAGTTCAAAACCCCTGCCGAGGTCTATCATGCTACGACTTTATGCCGACTCATCAGACCAAAAGAATTCTCCAAGGTACTGCGATGGAATCAGTCGTCGCAGCTTTGTCCAACTGGGCGTTGCCGGAATGGCGTCACTGGGTCTGGGCGATGTCCTCAAGGCAAAAGCCACTGGTGATCCCGGGCGTGACAAGTCCAAGGTCTCCACGATCCTAATCTGGCTCGATGGTGGTCCGGGCCACATGGATATGTATGACATGAAACCCGATGCTGCCGTGGAGTATCGCGGAATATGGAGTCCCATTCGCACCAAGGTTCCCGGCTTCGACATCACTGAACTGTACCCCTTACAGGCCAAGCACACGGACAAGTTTTCGGTGGTTCGCTCTCTCCATCATGGCACCGGTGATCACTTTGCTGGTGCCCACCGCATGCTTACCACGAAAAACATGGGAGTAAGCGGGGGAAACAACATCGGTAAATTCCCCGGAATCGGCGCCATCGTCGCCCAGCAGCGGGAAAATCTAAATCGCAATGTGCCTCCTTACGTGTCGGTTCCCACGGCATCGAGCGTCGGGCGAGTTCCTGGATATTTCAGTGGCAAGTTCCTGGGCGTACAATACGATCCCTTCATGACCAAGGGTGATCCAAACAGCGATAAGTTTCGTGTACAAAACATGGTCTTGCCGACGGGAATCACCGTCGACCGCCTGGATGACCGTACCCGACTGCGAGGTGAACTCGACAAGATCACCCGCGACATCGAATCCAACGGTACGTTTGACGCGCTTGATCAGTTTGACCAGCAGGCCTTTAACTTCGTGACTGGCACGAAGGCACGTACCGCTTTTGATATCAACCAGGAAGATGACAAACTGCGAGAAAAATACGGACGCAATAGCTGGGGACAGAGTACCCTGCTGGCACGGCGACTGGTCGAGGCAGGTGCCTCCTTTGTCACCGTCCACTATGGCGGCTGGGATCATCACTGGAATCTCCAGGGTGGATATGAAACGCTGCTGCCTCGCGTTGACGCTGCGGTCGCCGGCCTTTTTGAAGACCTCTCGCAACGGGGCCTGCTCGATACCACCATCGTCATGCTGTGTGGTGAATTTAGCCGCACACCGCGGATGAATGATGGAGGCAATGGCGGCCCTCCCCTGAGTAAGGGTACACCAGGTCGTGACCACTGGGGCAATTCCATGTTTTGCCTGCTGGGTGGTGGTGGAATCCGTGGTGGCCAGGTGATTGGCTCAACAACATCCAAGGGGGAATCTGCCAAGGATCGTCCGGTCACACCAGCAAATATTCATGCAACCGTTTACGAGTGCATGGGAATCGACCCCAAGCTCCACATCCTGGATCATGCGGGACGTCCAACGCCGGTGCTGGACGATCCGACCCCAATCCACGAGCTTCTGTAAAGCTTCTCCTCTGCAACGAGAAGAACACGGCCCGTTAGCAGCCATTGCGACAGGCTCTCCAGTATTCATCCGTGACAGCCTGCCAGGCTGTTTTTCGAACCAAAGGGTAACCTAATGATTGTTGTCACTAACTGTATTCCCGTGGCCCAGGGTCACGAGATTGACTTCGAGGATCGTTTCCGCAACCGGGTCCACCTGGTCGACCAGGCGCCAGGCTTCATTCGCAACGAGGTCCACCGCCCTCGCCCGATGCGATTCGACCACGAGAGTGGAGGGTTTGTCGAAGATGCTGATGCCGAGGGATATTACGAGGTAAAAACCTGGTGGCGATGCATGGAAGACTTCGTGGCCTGGACACGCAGCGATGCTTTTGCCGAGGCACATGCTAATCGAGCTCCCAAGGAAATGTTCCGGGGCCCCAGCAAACTTGACGTCCACGAGGTATTTCTTTCCACCGACCTGGACGTGCCCAGCTAGACCCGCGGGTCAGGATTTCAAGATCGCGCGATCGATATCAGCCAAGCTCGCACAACCGGTCGTCAGCATGGCATTGGTCAGCTCGTCGCGGAGCAACTCCAGCACCTTGCGGACTCCTGCTTCTCCACCAGCTGCCAGTCCCCATGCATAGGGACGTCCGACCAGCACGGCGCGCGCTCCCAGGGCCAGCGCCTTGAGGATATCGGTCCCACGGCGAATGCCACTATCCATGTAAACTTCCGCTCGGTTTCCAACCGCCTTCACGATCTCTGGCAGGACGTCGATCGTGGCAGGCATCCCGTCCAGTCGACGGCCACCGTGATTGGATACGATGATTCCGTCCAGGCCCATCTTCACAGCACGCTCGGCATCATCCGTCCTCAAGACACCCTTGATAAGGATAGGTAAACGAGTTTGCTTTCTGAGCCAGCCGAAGAAATCCCAGGACAATGCAAGATCCCAGGCCTGCGCGTTAAATGCCTGTATTTCCTCGTTGCTCATGGCGTTCGTGATCTGTTTGAAACCGATGTCTCGCAGGTGCTTGACCAACATTTCCTTGGGCAAGGAAAACTTGTTGCGACGATCGGCATCCTTCCACTCGCCCAGGTCAACCGTCAGGACAATCGCATCAAACCCGGCTTGATTGACCCGATCGACCAGTTGTCGTGTAACCTTACGATCCTTGGGTACATAGAGCTGGAACCATTTCGGTCCCTTGCCAGACTGGGC
>JAZADA010000254.1:0-8005 GCA_036124135.1 Planctomycetota bacterium
TGACGGGAAATTGGATCCACGATGGGAAGCGAGCGATCCACCGTGGGAATATTGTGGTCCAGCGTGGCGATCGTTTTTTCCGGTCGACGCAACTTCCGCCCCGCCAGTCGCAGGCCTTCAAATGCCTGGGGGCTGGTCACTTCATGGACCAGATGCAGGTCAATGTAGAGGATTGTCTGTTTTCCTGATTCCGCCTGGACAACATGCTCATCCCAGATCTTCTCGAACATCGTCCTTGGTGCAGCCACGTCCATCAGTGCCTCTCTTTACCTGAAAAATTTTGTATCAAGACACC
The DNA here is from genome assembly GCA_036124135.1 of Planctomycetota bacterium. Lineage (GTDB taxonomy): Bacteria > Planctomycetota > Planctomycetia > Pirellulales > Pirellulaceae > JAZADA01. The sequence continues at coordinate 296 of JAZADA010000254.1, forward strand.
CATTGTACTTTAAAGAAGGGCTTCATGACAGGAGCTTGTTCGTCTCCATCCTCAACCGAACAGCGATTCCAGGCTAGTCGTTCAGTCCGTGGTAACCCCGATACCACTGGACAAATTGCTCAACGCCGGCTTGCAGTGACGTTGCTGGTCGAAAATCAAAATCCGCCACCAGGCGACTGATATCAGAAAACGTTTCCAGGACATCCCCCGACTGCATCTCGACCAGTTCCCTGGCAGCATTTTTCCCCAGGACCGTTTCCAGTGTCGTGACCAACTGGTCCAACGAAACCGGGGCATGATTACCCACGTTGTAAATCCGGTACGGTGCAGCGCTGGTAGCCTGATCCGGATCGTCTCCAGACCAGTCCGGATCAGCTGTCGGCGGTCGATCCAGGACTCGCAGCAGGACGGTTACCACATCGTCGATGTAGGTGAAATCTCGCCGCATCTGGCCCTCGTTAAAAAGCCGAACAGGCTCTCCGGCAAGGATGGCTTTTGTGAACAGGGACATCGCCATGTCAGGGCGTCCCCAGGGCCCATAGACCGTAAACAAACGCAACCCGGTGGTCGGCAAGTTATAGAGATGGCTGTAACTATGTGCCATCAATTCATTGGCTCTCTTGGTCGCAGCGTAAAGACTTACCGGATGCCCTACGGGATCCTGCACAGAAAACGGCTTCCGCTGGCTGGCTCCATAAACGGAGCTGGATGAGGCATAGACCAGGTGGGAAACCTGGGTCTGCCGACACCCCTCGAGAACATTAAGAAACCCTGACAAGTTCGCATCCAGGTAAGCGTGCGGATTCTCCAGGGAATAGCGAACACCAGCCTGGGCTGCCAGGTGAACTACGGCATCACAGGATTGATCCTGGAACAACTGCGCGGTTTCCACCTGGTGACTAATGTCTTGGTGGACAAACTGGTAGCCGGGACAATCCTGTAATTGGGCAAGGCGATCTTTCTTGAGTTGAACATCGTAATACGAGTTCAGGCTGTCGACACCTACCACCTCGACGGATTGTTCCAGGAGCCGCCGTGTTAGATGAAAACCGATAAAACCGGCTGTGCCGGTCACCATGATCCTGGCCATAATCACTTGTCCGCTCTCGGCTACCGTGAAATCGTTCTGATGTTATTAACCGATTAATGATATACTGGAAATTGTTATCTTGGCTGCAGCTGTTTTCTCTTCACGGCAGTAAGACTGATCTTAACATCTGATGACCACAATACCGCACAATTCCGAGTCCTTGAAAGAAGCGCTGACCAAAAAAACAGCGAAAATTGGCATCGTAGGCCTGGGCTATGTTGGATTACCGTTGGTACAGGCTTTCGTAGAGGCTGGCTTCCCCACCCTGGGATTTGACCTGGACGAATCAAAGATAAGCCAATTGGCCTCTGGCCAAAGCTATATCCAGCATGTGGCCAGTAACTGGATCGAGGAGGCCCTCAGGAAAGAACGTTTTGAGCCTATCGCTCAAATGGATCGTTTGAGTGAAGCCGATGTCATCCTGATTTGCGTACCAACCCCGCTAACCGAAAGCCGTGATCCCGATCTCCGCTACATCGAATCTACTGGCCAACAAATCGCCAGCAGCCTACGTCCAGGGCAACTCGTTGTCCTGGAAAGCACTACCTACCCGGGGACCACGCGTGACGTACTGCTTCCCATCTTGTTGAGTTCCGGCCTGCAAGTCGGTGAGGATTTCTTTCTCGCTTACAGCCCCGAACGAGAAGACCCTGGAAACCAACAGTTCACTGCCCGAGGTATTCCCAAGGTCATTGGTGGCATCGATGCCCAGAGCCTCGAACTGGCCAACCTGCTTTACTCGGCAGCTGTCGTGGAAACGGTCCCCGTCTCCACATGCGAAATTGCCGAGGCTTGCAAGATCCTTGAAAATACGTACCGGTCAGTCAACATCGCGATGGTTAACGAATTGAAGGTATTGTTTGATCACCTGGGAATTGACATCTGGGAAGTCATCGATGCTGCCAAGACGAAACCTTTTGGATTCCAACCTTTCTACCCGGGACCTGGCCTGGGTGGGCATTGAATTCCGATCGATCCTTTTTACCTCAGCTGGCTGGCACGCAAACACGAGATGACCACGCGATTCATTGAGTTGGCTGGCGAGATTAACACCAGCATGCCCAACTACGTGATCCAACAGCTGGGCAAGGCCCTGAACAGCGTGGGCAAACCGATTCGCAATTCACACATCGGCATCCTGGGAGTCGCCTACAAGAAAGACATCGACGATCCACGCGAGAGTCCGGCATTTCGCTTGATGGAGTTACTGCAGGACCAGGGAGCCATACTCAGCTACAACGATCCACATATCCCCGTGTTACCCAGCATGAGGCACTATTGTGTACCAGCCCTGGAAAGCGAACCTCTTACAGAAGAATACCTGGCTTCCCTGGATTGCCTGTTAATTGCAACCGATCATTCCAGCTATGACTGGAACTTCCTCGTTCAGCATGCACCGTTAATTATCGACACACGCAACGCAACACGGAACGTGACCGGCGATCGGAAAAAGATTTTCCGATCCTGAGAAACTAGGCGGCTCGCAACTGCTGGGAACTGCTCGTATTAGCCAGCTCATAAAGCGTTGCGTGATCCATCAATTCAAACTGGCACCTCTGTTTCTCGAGCTGCCATCGAGAGACGTAAACGCGAGAATGATCGTGAATAAGCCTGGCCAATGGGTTCCAGAGCTGTGCCAACAACTCCGGGCTGTCCTGCAAATCGACCACGATCAGATCTGTATTGAGTAGCAGGTTTCCCCGCCGAGCCAGTGACTGATGAGGGTTCCCTGGAAACAGCTGGACACGAGAAGTCAGCTTACCCAGGATGCGATGGGCTCTTTTCAGCGTAATCCCAGGAGAGCGTTGATCACGACCTTCAAACAAATCCAAGCCCGTGTACTTGATTTCCGAGGCAGGTTGATACCTTTGGCTCAGTTCAATCATGGCCACACTTCGTTCAGCCCGGCCCAGCCCCAGTTCCACGATCGATTCGGGACGATGGCGAGCAATCGATCGATAGAGAACGCGATCGGCTGATGGCTTGGAAAAATAGGATAATTGAAGATGCTTGAGCCAACTGACGGTCATGTTGCGTACGATCCTGCCAAGGTTCCCGGATGGGTAGACTGCGTATAATCCAATTTCGGAATTCTGCACTCCAAAATCGAGACGAAACCGCGCCGTCCAGCTTCTCTTCTACGTCAAGCGAGGGAACTTTGCGGATTAAAGCGGATGGGTGTTCCAGCTGGTTGCCAGCAAGTGCTTCATTGCGATTAAGAGGCAACCCATCCTGCTTCAGTCGCTCGATGACATTCGCTCTATAAAATGAGTGCGAAAGCGTTGTCCAAGATCACCACGACCTTCCGCAAGCCGATGCCCCAGGTAACCTGCCGGTCGGTCGGCTCGTAAATCAGCCAGGAATTGAACCAATTCTGCTTGCAGGTCGGCTCCACCATGCAGCAGAAAATGGACCCAAGCCCACGATTGGCAGTAGTCCCGACTTTTCAATGACTGCCGTGGTGACAATCGTTCCAGGAGTGACAGGGAGGGTTGGTAACCCTGCCGCAGTCGTTGGCACATCTCACGGTGATGAGGATGTCCGAAATGTCGCTCGGCGGCTGCTACCTCGTAGTACTCAGCCAATCCCTCGTCCAGCCAAAGCGGCAATCCGGTAACCACCTGATGCAGGTAAGCGTGAGTGGCTTCATGTCGTAAATCTTCACCCAGGGTAGTTGATCGAGCCGCAAAGATCATTCCAGCGGCACCCCGTTTGACATACAGCGCACGCCGTTCGGGAGCCTCGGGAAAATGATTCTGAACATAGGCTCGATAGGTTGCTGGACGTGTAAACAGGAAAAGGTGTACTTTTCCGAGCTTTGCCCCGGTCTCGATTTGTCGGTCGATCTGACCTGGCAACTCAGCCAACTGCTGGAGTACCGGCTGCACAGAACCAAGCTCACTGTCAGCGTGACAAACGAGTGAGCCAAAAACACCTTCTGCCGGCCATGCTCGTTCCGCAGCTGGGCAGCGAAACATGGCACCCGAGGAGGCAACCAACAGACCGGACAAAAACGCGCGTCGTGTTTCCCGTTGCATAAAGCGCCTGAACTATAATATCGAGAAATCCCGCAAGCTCTAAACGAGGCGGAAGTATAGTGCCTGGCAGAGGCTGGTCAAGATGTTTTTGTCACTACTATCCCTTGGATTCGATTCCCCAGCCGGCATTCCACGCTTTCAGCACGGTACGGGGTATCGTGTCAAACAGGCTCCGAGGTTAGACTAATTAGCTGGCATTGAGATTCGTCTCCAACCGGGGCAAGATCTTTTATCGAACAGGGCATCACCCCTCACGACAGACTCTTCAAACCCTCCATTCTTACAATCGCTGACTCAACAGAAGGTAAATATATCCGTGAGCTTTGGAGCCATTGGTCCGATTTCTGTTTACCTTCCGGACAGGGTCGAAACCAACGACGATTTGCAGCAGGAGTTTCCTTCCTGGAACCTGGATCTTATTTATTCCAAGACAGGAATTCGAGCTCGTCATATAGCGGGCCCTGATGAATGCGCTTCGGACCTTGGGGTCCAGGCTGCTCGCAAATTATTTGCCGATCATGACGTCGATCCGGAGAGTATCGATTTCCTGTTATTTTGCACCCAGACACCCGACTATCCGCTTCCCACGACGGCCTGCCTGGTGCAAGATCGGCTGGGCTTACGAACTTCCTGTGGAGCACTGGACTTTAATCTCGGCTGCTCCGGGTTTGTGTACGGTTTATCACTGGCCGACGGCTTGATTCGCAGCGGCGCTGCTCGACGTGTCCTCTTGATTACCGCGGAAACTTACAGCAAATACATTCACGAAACAGACCGCAGCCTGCGCACCATTTTCGGTGACGGGGCTGCTGCCACCCTGGTCGAATCCGCCGCGGAACCATCGCTGCTGGGCTTCCAGTTCGGTACCGATGGCAGTGGTGCCAACACGCTGACTCTCACCCAAAGCGGCATTCGTTCGCCGGAAACAGCCATCAAGCCACGTCATCGTCATCGCTGGCCCAGTGATCTGTACATGGACGGTCCCAGCCTGATTAACTTCACCGTCGATGCCATTCCACAACTCATCGAGCAGGTACTGGGATCCGCAGAAATACCGCGTGAGCAGATCGAACTGTTTATCATGCACCAGGCCACGCTCAAGATGTTAGAACAGTTGCGTCAACGACTTGAGTTACCGGAAGACAAACTACCCATCGTATTGGAAAACGTGGGTAACACCGTCTCCTCAACCATCCCCATTGTCCTCGAGAACCTGCGGACGAATAATCAAATTACGCCCGACAGTTCCAATCTGCTGATCGGTTTTGGAGTGGGACTCTCCTGGGCAGGCTGCGTCTGGAAGCCAGGGCCCAGCTAATTACCAGCAGCACCCGTGAGCGGGAGGTAAATCAAAGCGATGATTTCCATGCGAGGACAGTTCCTGGTCGCCTCTCGTCATTTGCCTGACGAGAACTTTTTCCAGAGCGTGGTGCTCATTATTCAGCATACCGAAGAAGGTGCTGTTGGATTCATTCTGAACCGCCCCACGGCCAAGACCATTCGCGACATCTGGCCCGTGATTAGCGAGGACACCTGTGACTCTGACGCACAGATTAATCATGGGGGCCCTGTCAACGGACCCTTGATGGCAGTTCACATGTCCACCTTTCTTTCCGAGGAAGAAATCGTGCCCGGAGTCCACCTGGCCACTCAAAAAGACAACATCCATCGCCTCGTCACTCACTCCAACAAACCGTTCCGTGTCTTTAGTGGATATGCCGGTTGGGGTCCCGGACAACTTGACCAGGAACTGGAAGCTGGAGGCTGGCTAACCGCACCTGCAGAATCAACTGACGTCTTTTCTGCACCTGATGAAATGTGGAAACGAGTTTCCCACAACATCGGTCGTGAAGTTTTGCTGTCTAACGTGCCAGAGAAGCTGATTCCCGAGGACCCTTCGGTTAACTAGTCCTTCCGGTCGTCACCTCTGTCAAACTCTTCGAGACAGCAGTAACCTGATCGTTGACCATGTTCCCTTTACCCCATTGATTCAGCTGAACAATGCTCCCTGCACAGACCTCGCACGATCCGCCACCTGGCCGAACCATTGCCATTGGTGATATCCACGGCTGTGCCCGTGCCCTGGAAGTAATCCTCGAGGCCATTGCTCCTGGACCAGGTGACGTGATCATAACGCTTGGTGATTACATCGACCGTGGTCCACAAAGCCGACAAGTCATCGACCGTTTGCTGCGCCTCGAGCAAGAGTGCCAACTCATTCCACTGCAAGGTAACCATGAATGCCTGCTACTGGATGCACTTCAAAGAAAAACGCTTTTCAACTTCTGGCTCCAATGTGGCGGCCAACAAACCCTGGAAAGTTATGGGGGAACCCTTGAGCAAATCCCTCCCGATCACATCGACTTCTTTCAACGCTGCCAGCGTTATCACGAGACGGAACAACACCTGTTTTTCCATGCCAACTTTGATCCCGCATTACCTGCCGCAGAACAAGACGACCAGCAGCTGTTCTGGGACCATTTGCGCGGACCAGGACCCGGACAACATATTTCCGGGAAACGCGTTTTTGTCGGCCATACTCCACAGGACCGCTGGCGCATCCTGAGACTGGACCATCTTGTCTGCCTGGATACCTACTGTTTCGGAAACGGGTGCCTGAGCGCCATGGAAGTGCACTCGGAAACGACCTGGCAAGCCAACCAGCAGGGAATCACCTGTCTCTGGCCGCCACAACCCTAGTACATCTGCTAAAATCGTATCGCGATACACCCGCCCGGCACGGGCAAATCTGATTCCACGGATCGACAGGAAGGCTACTATGACATCACGTTTTCACGGGCTTATCTGCGGACTGCTGCTTGGCTTCCTTGGCCTGGCACCCACTCTCGAGACACAGGCTGCCGGCCAGGATAGCAAGCGACCCAATGTCATCCTGATCTATACTGACGACCAGGGCAGTATCGATGTTGGATGTTATGGGGCCCGGGATCTGATCACACCACACATGGATGCCCTGGCTGCACGAGGCACACGCTGGACCCAATTCTATTCAGCCGCCCCAGTCTGCTCACCGTCACGCGCGGCGGTCCTCACGGGACGCTATCCACAGCGGGCCGGCCTGGCTGGCAACGCCGGATCCCAACCCGGATCCCACGGAATGCCCCCTGAACAGGTCACCATGGCAGAAATGTTCAAGGCAGCGGGATATGCAACTGGACATGTGGGTAAGTGGCACCTGGGGTACCTTCCTGAAACGATGCCCAACGCCCAGGGGTTCGATGACTCGTTCGGTCACATGGGTGGCTGCATCGACAACTATTCCCATTTCTTTTACTGGAACGGGCCCAATCGGCATGACCTTTGGCGTAACGGCAAGGAAATCTGGGAAGACGGCAAGTTTTTCCCTGAACTGATGGTACGAGAGGCTCGACGATTTGTTGACGCTCACCAGGAGGATCCCTTCTTTCTCTACTGGGCCATCAATGTGCCCCATTACCCGTTACAGGGGACCGCTGCCTGGCGACAACGCTACCGGGACCTGGCTCCACCTCGAAGAATGTATGCCGCTTTTGTTTCCACGATGGATGAGATGATTGGCCAGTTACTGGGGCACCTGGAAAA
>JAZADA010000255.1:0-2069 GCA_036124135.1 Planctomycetota bacterium
AGGGTAACAGACGTCTCTGCTCGTCGGTGACCGACCGGTGGTACAGGTGGCACCCTGTGACCCAGGCCAGGGTGATCACCAGGAAGAGCGGGCCGGTCCCCTTGGTCAGGAAAGCCATGGCTAATAACGCTCCAATGGCCAATGCGTTGCGAGGTGATGCTGGGAGAGACCAGGTAGTCGTTAAATCGCGTTGAGCAAGAACTAGCCAGGTCAGCGATACAAACAGGGTTAACAATCCTTCGCAGGTCACCAGGGCAGAGGTTGAGCAGAAGGCGTAGTTGGTTGCCAGTAATACGCTGAAAATGGCGGCAACCGTCAGGTTCCAGGTGCGGGCAACCAGCAGCGTGGTCACGATCAAGGTCAAGGTACCGATCGCCAGGGAAAGTAATTGTCCCTGTTTAAACGTGGGGCCCAGGGAGAGCAGGGCGGTAAAAAGCGGATGTTGATTTGCCTGGGTGTAAGTGCCCTGGAATAACTGGCTGACCAGGGTGATGATGCCTCCGGATTCGCGGACCTCGTTGGCGTATCGCAGGAAAGCTGCTGGATCATTACTGGTTGGATCGGTATGGACCTGCCAGAGTTGCGTCACGCTTAGGATAAAGCAGCACCAACTCAGCAGGATGACTATCCAGGCCTGGCGATGGGGTTCGGGCAGCTTGGTATTGCGTAATGAGTGCCAGAAGCGGGCCAAGCGATTTTCCCATCCTTGCCAGGCCGCTCCAGGAGCGATCGACATACCTGCTCCGACCAGGGCCAATAACAGCGAAAAAGAGGTTCCCGCCAAGGGTAGGGGGGATCGTAAGAGCTGTTGGTAACCAAAAAACTGGATGGCGACGATAGTGCAGGCGCCACCGAGAGCGGCAAGCATCGCAACGAGGATTCGTAGCAGGGTTCGTTTCATGCCGATGGATAGCCTGCGTGGTGAAGAACGTGTGACAGTAGTAGAAATCTTGTCTTGAAATGACTGTTCGAGGCAAGAGCAATCCGGTTAGAATGAAGGGGTTACTGGCAGTGACGTATAAAACGTTTCGCACTGTTGGTAGGGGATCGTGACAGGATTGGTTTCACATGGGGAGATTGCGATGCATCGGATTACGGTAATAGGCCTGAAAAAAAAATTGGTGGCATTGCTTTGTGTGGCCTCGTGTACCGTCCTGGCCTCGATGAGTTATGCGGATCCTCCAGAGGGATTTACCTCATTGTTTGACGGTAAAAGTTTTTCCGGATGGGTGCTTCCTGAAGGTGATAATGGTCATTGGAAGATCCTCGACGGAGTCATTGACTATGATGCGGCCAGCGAGGCAAAGGGAGACAAGAATCTCTGGACGGAAAAGGAGTACGGCGATTTTATCCTGAAGATGGATTGGCGGATCAAGAAAACCACGGGGCATTATAATGTTCCGATCGTACTTTCCGATGGTACGCATCTCCAGGATGGGCAAGGAAAAGACATCAAGATTCCACTCCCCAACGCGGATTCCGGTATTTACCTGCGAGGCAGCAGTAAGAGCCAGGTCAATATCTGGTGTTGGCCAATCGGTTCCGGAGAAGTTTACGGCTACCGAATGGACAAGAAGATGTCACCCACCGTACGTGCGGGTGTGACCCCACGTGTGAATGGAGATAATCCAGTCGGTCAATGGAATACCTTTATCATCGTGATGATCGGCGATCGACTGACAGTGATCAATAATGGCCATACTGCCCTGGAAAATGCTCAGCTTCCCGGCGTTCCCTCCAAGGGGCGTTTGGCCTTTCAGCATCACGGTGGCTTGCGCAATGGCCAGTACAGTCCAGCTTCCAGTCTCGTCCAGTTTCGTAATATTTACATCAAGGAACTGGGGGCCAAGTAAGAGGCCAAGTAACACGGGTATTTAGCAGCCCATGATTACTCGGGGTCGGAGGTGTTGTCGCCGAGCTGATCTTTCCAGGATTGAAGTAACTGGAGAGCTTGCAGGGGTGTCAGTTCGTTAATCTCTGTGCCGCGGATCGTGTCCAGTAAGGGATGCTCCACGGGATTAAAGAGGGTCAATTGCAAGTCTCGGTTAGGCCCGGATGTGTCCGGCAGT
>JAZADA010000256.1:0-5280 GCA_036124135.1 Planctomycetota bacterium
CCAGCGTATTTTGATCGAATCCCTTTGCTTTCAAGGCATTCCTTACCCGCTCGATGGAATGATCGACTTCCATGACGAAATCCCCATACACGCCCAGCTTGCTTTTCCCGCGCCACTTGACGCCGGGACTTGTTGGCGTGTGAGGGGCAGTGAGCGCCAGGAACAGAAAGAAGGGTTTATCCTTCTGCTGCCTGGCAATAAAGGACTCGGCCTCGCTATAAAAAGTCTCCAGGACTTCATGATCCTGGAAATCTTTTTCTGCTGGCCCCACACGATTAAAGGCGCTCCAGCCTTTCTGAGCCGTGATCTCTCCCTGCCAGGCATTGTTGCGCGCGTAGGCATAGGGAAACATGTCGAGGGAACCGGGCAAGATGAAACTGTAATCAAATCCAAACTGCACGGGCCCGTGAATCAGCGGCTTCTTGAAATCGACGTTGGTCAGTCCCTGGGTCTTGCCATCCCTGGTCACCATCGTCGTCCCCAGGTGCCATTTACCAACGTAACCGGTTCGGTACCCGGATCGCCGCAGCATTTTCCCAAGGGTTGCCTTCTCCGTGTTAGGGCGAGGCCCACAAAATCCCCAGGGGCCATGATTCACGGTAGCACCAAAACGCCAGTTGTAACGTCCGGTCATGATGGCACGCCGCGTCGGACCACAGACCGAGGCATTGGGATGCGCATCAGTAAAACGCAAGCCGCCGGCAGCCAGGGCATCAATATTGGGCGTTTCGATCAGGCACCGTTTGCCACCGTAACAACCGACGTCACCGATTCCCAGGTCGTCAGCCAGGATGAAAACAATATTCGGCTTCGCAGCCTCCGCAGAAGTTACAAAAGAGCCCTGGAGTGCTATCTGCAGGACGAGAGTCGCCAGCAAAATCACCTTCCAGCTACCTGCTGGCATCCTCGGCATCGCTGTCACGATCACGCTTGATCCTCCCCTGATTCTTCGCATCCCTCTTAACCGACGACCTCGGTAATATCGCTGGTGCTGTCACTGAATCGCTCCGTCGGGCCAGCAAGCTGGTTTGCAAAGGTCAGGAACAGGTTAGAGAGGGGAACGTTATCCTCGTAGTGAAGGTGCGAGCCATGTTTAAAACCCATGTTTTTTCCACCACTGAGAATGATCGGGTAGTTGATTGCCTTGTGTGTCTTGCTGGTCGCGCAACCGTAAAAACAGAGGGTGCTATCAAGCACGGTGCCATTCCCTTCCTGGATGGAATCCAGTTTCTTGATGAAATTCGCGTACATCTCATTCAGGAACGTAATGTACTGGGCAACCTTAGCGTAGTTCTTTTTCTCATGAGAAAGGTTGTGGGACGAATTTGAAATCCCGATCGCGGAAGGAAATCCATCTGTCGGACCAGCTTCTTCACAAGCGGTCTGGAAGGTAGCAACTCGCGTCGTATCGGTTTGAAATGCCAGGGCCAGGAGATCATACATGACCGTCAGGTACTCGCGTGGCGTGGCCGGATTCGCAGCAAGCTCCAGGCGACTGGCATCCACCTTCGGCTTCGGAGTAGCCTGCCATTGCCTGGAACGCTCGGTCATCCGTTCTACCTCGCGCACGGATGCCAGGTACTCACGCATTTTCCGGCGATCATTTGCGCCCAGGCGACGATTTAAATCTTTCGCCTCACCGAGCACCTCGTCAATAATACTGCCACGACTCGCCAAGGCATTCTTTTCCGAATCGGTCACCGAGCCGAACATGCGTCGGAAGATTTCGGCAGGCTTATTCTGTGCAGGAATCGGACGACCACTACGATCAAAAGAAAGGGTCGATGAACGGTAAGGACGATTAATACCACCCAGGCTCGACATCACCAGGGATTGGAAACGGGTCTCCTGGCCGAGAGATCGAGCCAGGTACTGGTCAATGGAAACAGATTGCTTATCGTACGTCTTGAGAATATTGGCTCCCGTGAGAAAATAATCTGCGCCTTTATGAGCAGACGTGCTGCGCATCGCGGGATGGGAGAGCCCCGACAGGTAGGTGATTTTATCTCGCAGCGGCATGAAGCTCTCATGCATCACAGGTGCCCGGTAATCCTGGCCCGTACCGACAGGAAACCAGCCGTGGGTCATTCGGTCCGCAGCATCGTCTTTCGGCATCGGCACACCATAGGCAAAGTAGCCTCCGAAGAAACGCTGTTTCGGGGCATCTTTTTGCTCCACCGCCATGCATTCTAACCACGGCAGCGACAGGCAAACGCCCGCAGACTTGAGTACGGTTCGACGGTTCAAGTGCCAGGTTTTTTTACTCATGATATTTCCTGGTTACTTCGTTAGGAAAGGTTCGGACAGTACGATTTTTTCGATCAAGGCCTGGAAGCCATCCTTCTCTTCCTCGAGACTCCGGCAGATCGCTTCCACGGCAGAACGATCAGAAAGTTCCAGGTACCGTCCCAGGCTGTAGGCCATGACCTTGCGAACCACGGCTTTTCGAAACTGGGATTTCCTGGAAGTCAGTATATACCGTTTCAGGTCTTCCAGGTGCCTGATCTCGGTTCCATTCTTCAGACGAGTCACGGGATCAACATGGACCTGCTGGTGAGGCGGTAGAACAAGCGGATCCCTGGTCCCCTCACGCCACTGCCCCAGGGCATTGTAGTTTTCAAAAGCGACGCCCCAGGGATCAATCTTACTGTGGCAATCACGACAACTCTCCACCTGCGCATGTTCCACGAGACGCTCTTTCAAGGACAGGCTGGCAAGGTCTCGGCCTTCCGGTTCAGGAAGATCCGGCACGTTCGCCGGAGGGGGCGGCGGCGGATCATCCAACATCCGCTCCAGGACCCAGACTCCTCGCCTGATCGGATGAGTTTCTGCCCCGGTGGAATTCCCAAACAGCATACTGGCCTGGGTCATCAGCCCGCCACGATGAACTTCCTTGTTAATCGACTGCGCGACGAACCCTCCTCCACTGATGTCTGCAATACGATAGTGTCGAGCCAGTCCCGGGTTCAGGATGGCAAAGTCAGAATCAATAAAATTCGCGATATCCAGGTTCGCCTTCATGACATGATGCACAAACTGGATCGTTTCCTCTTCGAAAAGATCCTTGGTCTTTTCCTCGAAACGGAAATACTCGGGATTCACTGCAAGACGACGTATGCCGGCCAGGTCGAGCCATTGGGCGGCAAAATTCCGCGAGAAACCGACTGATTTAGGGTCCGCTAACATCCGCCGGACCTGGCCAAGCAAGACCCCGGGTTCGTGGAGTTGTTCCTTCGAAGCGAGATCAAAAAGAACTGCATCAGGCATCGAACTCCAGAGAAAATAGGAGAGCCGCGAAGCCAACTCGTAGTCGTTCAAGCGGCGTTTCTTGATCGTTACGCCATCAGCAACAATTTCTTGACTCGGTTCAGAGAGCAACAGGAAGTTCGGGGAACAAAGTACAGCCGCCAGTGTCGAGATCACGGTCGCCTCAAACGACGGTTCCTGGTCTCGCAGCTTCTGGAAGAGCGCTACCTTGCGCTCTACCTCCCCAGGGGAAACCGGGCGACGATAGGCCCGCATCATGAACCGGGCCAGGACCTCGCGGACATAAGCAACCTCGTTATCGCGATCCTTTGATTCAAACAGGATCGCTTGCCGCCGTGGAGACGGCCAACTTTCATAGTGATTACACTTGATCTCGACCCAGTCAATTTTTAGCTTGGGAAGCTCCTCGTAGGTAAGCTTGCTGGTACCGCGCCGAAAATCGTTGAATATCCTGAAATAGGATGGACGGCTCGGCTTGTTCGACTGGAAGGGAAAGTTATCTCCCTGGACCACGAACTCGTAGATCCTTGGTTCGACAGATCGAATTTCAATATTCGCTGCCTCTTTTTGATCAGAAACATTGTTGCCACGGAAAGAACCCAGTTCAAATGACAGCCTGGGATAGGTCTCTCCTTTTCCAGGAATAGCGCTAACCCGAATCCTGACCAGCACGGGAACATCGTACGGAACTTCGTACATCTCAACGCGAAACTCAGGCTGGAACCCGCTTCGTCCAGCCCCCAGTGACCCTCCACGTCGGCGATCGGGAACAAAAACATCCCCGATCTTATCGGTCGGGCGATTTCCCGCGAGCAAGATGCTCTCACCTGCAAGCTCACCATGATCGAGCCGAAAAAGTGGCGCCTTGGCTTTCTTTCCCGGGCGATAAAATGCTTCACCCTTGATGTCATAGCCAACTCCCGACTTCTTTGGTGGTCTCTTTGCACCCGGTTTATTCGTGGCTGGTTTTACCTGGAAACCCATTTCCGGCTCGACTCGAACGAAATAGGGCGCGGGCTGCTCTGCCGGAACGAGGATAATCTTCTCCAGTGCCGAGCGAGCAATGCGTTCGAAGTACTCGATATGAAGTGCTGAGGTCGCCAGCACACTACTATTATTCTTGAAGCCTTCCTGGGCAGATCCCTCTGGAGGAAGATCGACGGCATAGAGCAGATCAAGATCGAGAAGATCCCGTAGCGTGTTGTTGTATTCATAGGCCGTCAGACGACGAAGGACATTCTGCCCGCCGGTGGAACGCCTGGCTTCCATCGCCTGTCGGATCGACGAGGTAAGGGCTGCCACCACGACTTGACGCTCGGCAGGCGTTGGTTGCCGCTTTGCCTTCCTGGGTGGCATCTCACTGACATTGAGCAGGTCGAGAACCTCCTGCCACATGTCCGTGTCGCTACCGCGGATCATGTCAGGATCGAGCGTGTCCAGGCGCAGCTTGGCCTTCTGCACGTCCGGCCCATGGCAACTGACACAATACCTGGTGAGGAAAGGACGCACGTGGGTTTCGTAGCTGTCCCCCCTGGCGATGCCGGTAACCAGCAAAACCGTCACCGAAAAAACCAGGCCAGGCAGTTTGAACATCACGAACGACACCTTTACCGAACCAATAGTTTAGACTTCATCCAACGTTTGGCTGCTGCCGCCAAAGCTCTTGGCCTTGACTCCGAGTCGATGCAGCATCGTCAGGTAAAGGTTCGATAGCGGCAGATCCTGGTGCGTTATTTTCTGCGCCCAGGGTTCTTTGCGACCCAACCAGGGACCACCCTGGTAATTGTTCCCGACCTTGTTCAGGAACTGGCCATGCTTGAAGCCCATGTTCTTGCCACCGGTGAGGATGATCGGATAATTTCGCGAGAGGTGAAAGGCGCTGGACGCAGAACCAAACAGCAGCAAGGTATTATCCAGCATGGTTCCATCTCCAGCCGGTTCCGGGGTCTCCTTCAGCTTCCTGACAAAGCGACCATATTCCTCGTTCAGGAATCGACAATAGATACCAAATCG
>JAZADA010000257.1:0-4725 GCA_036124135.1 Planctomycetota bacterium
CGGAACGTTGTATCACGTGGTTTGGTTCTATGGTGTCAGCCTGCTACTGGGGTACGGCCTGTTTCATTGCCTGCCCTGGGCTTATCGCCTGGCGGGATTTGGTGTGGTAGAAAGCATGTTACTGGTGGCAGCGGCCATCAATATCCACCACTTCATCGTCGATGCCTATATCTGGAAACTGGGACGAAAAGACAGTAATCGCAAGATTGTTGATAGTAACCAGTCGCCCGCCCTGGCTTGAATGAAGCTGGTAGTGATCCCCCCCCTGGAGAGAGAATAATGACGAAGCTGCGAATCTTTGGTACCTGTTTGGTCCTGCTGGCCCTGGTCGGTGGAACGTTCGTAAGTGCGGCGGAAGACTCCTGGCAATCCCTGTTTGATGGCAAGACGCTCAAGGGTTGGAAGCAGGAGGGGGGCAAGGCGACCTACGTGGTGAAAAACGGAGAAATTATAGGCACGGCGGTTCCTGATACGCCGAACAGTTTTCTCTGTACCAAGAAAACTTATGGAGATTTTATCCTGGAACTGGAATTCAAGGTGGACCCGGTATTGAACTCCGGCGTGCAGATCCGCAGCCATGTCTACCAGGAGGACCAGGTGGTCACGATCAAGGGCAAGAAGAAGGCCAAGAAAGCAGGTACGGTCTATGGCTACCAGGTAGAAATCGATCCTTCGGATCGTGCTTTTACCGGGGGAATCTACGACGAGGCCCGTCGTGGCTGGTTGAACCCACTGGATAAAAATCCAGCCGCTCGCAAGGCATTTCAGCAAGGGCAGTGGAACAAGTTCCGGATCGAATGCCGGGGAGATTCCATCAAGACCTGGCTCAACGGGGTACCGGCGGCTGATCTGAAAGACGGGATGACGGCCAGCGGTTTCATTGCGCTCCAGGTTCATGGAGTAGGTAAGCACAAGGAGCGCGTGGGTAAGCAGGTACGCTGGCGACAGGTGCGCATCCAGGTACTGGATAAGTAAGTTCAATGAAAAATAACTTGGAGAGTAAACGGATGAAACGATTGGTTTCCCTGGCGTTACTGGGACTTTGCCTGATGGTCGCTTGCTGCGAGGCCCAGGATTGGCCCCGGTTTCGAGGTCCGAATGGATCCGGAGTGAGTGATGCCACTACGATACCGGTTCAGTGGACAGAAAAGGATTACAACTGGAAAGTTCAGTTGCCCGGTCATGGCTACGGTTCGCCGGTGACATGGAAGGGCAACGTCTTTGTGACCAGCGCGGACGTTGAGATTGGTAAGCGATTCCTGGTATGCCTGGATGGTAAGACTGGAAAGGAACGGTGGCGTCGGGAGTTTGCTTTCACCAAGTACAAGAAACACAAGCAAAATAGTTTTGCCAGCGCCACGCCAGCGGTTGATGCTGACCACGTTTACGTGATCTGGCAATCACAACAGAACTCTTCGTTGACAGCCTGTGACCACGACGGCAATGTTGCCTGGAAGTACGACCTGGGAACCTACAAGTCCGGGCAGGGAAGTGCGACCTCCCCCATCGTTTACCAGGACCTCGTGATTGTCTGTAATGACCAGGACGGAGAAAGTTTTCTCGTGGCGGTTGATCGAAAAACCGGTGAGGAATCCTGGAAGATAGGCCGCGACGGTAGCCGTGCCTGCTTTTCCACTCCCTGTGTTTATGCACCCCAGGATCGACCCGTCGAGATTATCTTCACGCATTCCTTCCAGGGGATTACCAGTATTGATCCGGCTAGTGGCAAGGAAAACTGGAATATCAAGCCATTTGGTACTTTCAAACAACGGGCCTGCGGCTCCCCGATCGTGGTGGGAGATTTGGTGATTGGTAGTAGCGGGTTTACCACGGCCGAGAAAAATGTCGTGGCCGTACGACCCGTTTCCAGTGGGAATAGCGTGGAAGCCCAGGAAGTTTACCGGGTCTCCAAGACGGCACCTCATGTTCCGACACCATTGGTATTTGATCGTTGGATGTTTCTCTGGACAGATCGGGGAATTGTCAGTTGCGTTGATCACCAGACCGGCAAATTGATCTGGCAGAAACGCGTGGGTGGGAATTATTTCAGCTCGCCGGTTTGTATCAATGGCAAACTCTACAACGTCGACCGGGATGGTGAAGTCGTGGTCGTGGCTGCCTCGGACCAGTACCAGTTGCTGGGTCGCAGCCAGTTGAATGAGACGATCCTGTCCACGTTTGCCGTGGGCGATGGTCGGCTTTACGCCCATACGGAATCGCACCTGATCTCGCTGGGTGGCAAGTAGGTTACGAGTTCGATGGATCGTTCCAGGATGCCAGGAAAGCAGCAGGTCGCTGGATTGCAACTCCTTCGTGAGAGCCTACCTCCAGGACTCCCTGGTCATTCGTAATCAGGGCGAGTGCCTTGGCCGCCAGGGCGACGGCCACGAACTTGTCGTCCTGCGGATCGTCTGGAACCACTCGTGGGGTTTCCCGTGGTTGTACCTGCCGAGCTTGCTGGACCAGAACCAGGAGTTGGTCGCGTTGCTGCCGGTTCCTGACCGCCCGTGGTAAGATCAGTTCATATTCACGCAGGGTGGCGGAACTGGCAAAGAGTTGCAAGTCTCCGCGCTGACAGGCGGTCACGATCGTGCGACTGGCCGAGCGCGGGTTATAGGCACTGCCCACGAACACGTTGGTATCAACGACAACTCGCGGTGCCTCGTCAGTCATGAAACCCCGGAACAGGTCATCCTGCTGCTAGTTGTTCTTGCGGGTAGGTCGGAAAGCGTTGATCCACCTCAGGAACGGATTCACGCATCGCGTCTGGACCCAGACCTTGCCCTGTCCCTGGAAGCGACAGACGAGTCCCTCTCCACCAAACAGGAAGCTTTTCATCTTGCCGGCCATTCGTAACCCGGGCAGCGTGGTCACGTTGTACTGCAGGGTGTCTTCAAAGGCGACCACGTAGCCGGTGTCCACGATATAGTCGTCCCTGACGTCTACCTCGAGGACGGCACCGTAGGAATTGAAGAACACATCACCGTTGCCGGTAGCTCTCAGCAGGATCAGGCCCTCGCCACTGAAAAAACCCTTGGCGCCCTGCCACTTACCACCGATTTCGACGCCTTCACTATGGGCCACGTAAGAGCCGCGCTGCAGGTACAGGGTCTGCCCGTCCAGGTGGTGGTGCAGCATGTCCCCGGCAGGTCCGGGTGCGAAGGTGATTTCCCCAGGGCCATCCTGCGCTGTGAAGGTATTGATGATCAGGCTTTCTCCGCCCAGTCCGCGCATCAGTGTTTTTCCGATGCCACCTTTGAAACCAGCCTTGAGATGGATTCCGGGATCCATGGAAGCCATGGCCGATGGTTCTGCAAAAATCTGTTGCCCCTCTTCCAGGTGGACGGTCAGCAACGAGAAGTCCGGTTGCAGGGAGATTTCATGGTTGATTTGACTGGTCATCGCCATTTCCTTACCAGGTTAACGGGGTTTGAGTTTGGGACCCAGGATTCTGCCAAAAGCGGACATGTTGTGCGTTTGGCAATAGAGCTTGCCCTGGCCCTCGAACTTGCAGACCAAGCCTTCTCCACCGAGGAGGCTGCCAATCAGGCTGGGGTTTGATTTACCGATCTTGAATTGCAGGGTGTCCTCGAAGGCGACAATGTGGCCCGTGTCGACCGTGTATTGTCCATCGACGTCCACTTCATAGATCGCACCGAAGCTGTTCAGGAACAGGTCGCCCGTGCCACTGCACTGGACCCAGAAGATTCCCTCGCCGCTGAGAATCGCACTGCTGATTCCCTGCCAGGTCGTATCGATTTCGATTTCGTTTGAGGATGCCATCCAACTGGAACCCTGGACGACCAGGGTACCGCCGGTTAACTCGTGGTGGATGACATCTCCCAGCTGTTGTGGTCCGATGAGCAGGGTTTGGTTTGCTGCATTGGCCGTGAAATGATTCAAGAAGAAGCTCTCTCCGGAGAACATCCGCTTGAGTCCTTTCAGCATACCTCCCTTGCCGCCACGTTGCCGCGAGGTGGTTTCCACATCCAGTCCGGTGGTCATGCCAATCATCGCACCGACTTCGCAGGTGACCGATTCACCGTCGGCGAGTGTCAGCTTGGCCACGGACGCGGCGGGACGAGTCATGATCTCGTATTGCATGATAGTGATTCCGTTTTACGGGGATGATTAGAGGTGACCGTTGGTCCAGCCCTTGAGGCCATCCATGGAACGGGACTGCAGGTAAACACGGCCCGGGCCGTGAACGCGTGTGACTAAACCTTCGCCACTGAAGAAACTGGAGAAGATTCCACCGGCCATTCCCATTTTCAGGCGACAGGTCGGTTCGTAGGCCACCAGGTGACCTGAATCGACGACATACTGGTCTTCGACTTCACGTGAAAAGATTCCACCATAGGCACCGAACCAGATCTTTCCATGTCCACTGACCTTGAGGCGGAAAAGTCCTTCACGAGCGACCAGGCTGGTAATGCCAGCCCAGCCCATGCCAAGTTTGACACCGGTCTCGCAGGCCAGGAAGGCTCCTGGTTGGAGGTACAGCGTGTTTCCCTGTAACTCGATGCATTCGATATCGCCGGGCCAGGATTGGGTCAGGACGACTTCTCCCGGAGCATCGGCAGTGAATTCGTTAATGAACAGGCTTTCCCCACCCAGGAAACGCTTGAAAAAAGCTCGCGACACGCCGCCGTTCCAGCGCGTTTTGACCCTGATCGACGAACTCATGCTGGCCATCGCGCCGGCTTCGGCAACAATGTGATCCCC
>JAZADA010000258.1:0-2957 GCA_036124135.1 Planctomycetota bacterium
AACCCTGGAATGCTGGCAGCAGGTGACATGACCGGTGTGCTGTAAAGGTGTTCCCGGAAATTCTCCAAGGGTCGTGATTTGTTGTGGACGAGACAACACCTAATAATAGTCCTGATCGGCAATCTCGCACTATATCAATTTTCCGGCGAGTTTCAGCCGATACTGCCGTCTGGAATGCGGATCTGGTGAATCCGTAAGAGCTTCCCTGGCAGATCAGCCTGGGAGCTATCGCATCACTGCATTGGTCTCTCGCTGCAGCTGACATGAAACATGCGGCTATCGGTAAGCGATAATGGCAGGAATCCCAGGAATCGGGAAAGCACGCCTGGCAGGATTCGAACCTGCGACCTACGGTTTAGGAAACCGTTGCTCTATCCCCTGAGCTACAGGCGCGAAATTATCACGAGGTGATGGTTTGCATGTTTTGAGTCTTTATCGACAGCGGTACAACGTAATTTAAACGGAGTGGTTTAGCTGTTTTTCTCGATGTCCCGTACATGTAGGGTCGATGATTTCCACCAGCAAAAAACAGTCGGTGCAAACAAAAAGAAAACGATGAAGGTTACAACCCAAAGGACCTTGTCGTTTCTCCCCGGAAAGTCGTCGTCTGACAGTAACATGAGCTGGACGAATTGCCACATCCAGAAAAAAAAGTAAAGCAATAAGAGTAAGATCAAGATGATCATACCCATGACATGGACTCCTTATCTACTGGTGTCCTAACCGAATACAGATGGTCGCTTCACGGTTATACCAATGTTGCAGCCGTTAGGATTGTTTAATTAGTTTAATTGCGAACTGCAGTACTGCATCGGTTCCTTCCATGAATTCTTTTTGTGTTTGCTCGACCGAGTGATCGGGAATAATGCCACGGTGCGCCGGGTACTTGCTGTTAATCAGGTTGGTTTCATAGCGGATCACGGGTACCACAAGCTGGCACCAGCTGTGAGGCAGGTTGTAGACGAGTAGGTTTCCTGCTGTAAAGGCAGCCCCGCAGCCCCCGGTTTCTTCGCCCAGGAATGTGACGTTGGGGTATTCTCGTAGCAAGCTGCAGAGCGAGGAGGCACCGGAATGGGTCATGCCACTGATTAAAACATACAGGTTTCCCTTGAAAGCACTGCTGCGAGGCTTGCGGACAGGATTTTTTTCCTCCTTGATCTGGTAGGTCCCGGCAGCGGTTTTCTCGAAATCGCTGACCAGGTGTTTTTCCACGTAGCGAATGATACCCTGTGGAAACTCCTTGCGGTCCAGGTGCTCCTTGGCAGGAATACCGAGCGTTGTAACGCGGGCGTTTTTCATTTCACGGAAAGGTGTTGCTGCCAGGTAGGAGGTGAGTAGCATCTCGTTCTTGGGGTAACCGCCCTCGTTCTCCCGGAAATCGATGATCAGGTTTTTCTTACCGGGGTCACCTCCAAGTGCCGCAAATGTCTCTTGCAAGAAGTCCTTGTACTTCTGCTTGGATTTCTTGTTGATGCCAAACTCGAAAGTATTGACGGTTAACAGTCCCGTGTTTTCATCAAGCGAGCGGTAACGAAATTTCTTTGCTTTGCGACTGGCAGAATAGCGAGATTCGTAGAGAGCCACGGTCCGTTTCCCAGGAATGGCTGCCAGTGTTTTGACAAGGGGTTTGCTGGCCTGGTGGGGAAGGTAGCTGATCTCAAACGCTTCCGGTTCTCCATAGGCCAACGCATAGGCAAGATCAAAGTCGATTGGCAAGGTGCGATATTTCATAGCAGTCCCGAGCCCATCGGCAGGTGCCAAGGCAAGGACTTGCTTGACAATCTCGTCCATGGAGACCCCGTTTACCTTGAGGATCTCTGCTCCCAGGGGCAGCTTCACGCTGTCGTGATCAACATAAGGTTTCTGACCAAGGAAAATGATAGGAACCGGAAACAGCTGGCCGGATTTCATGAAATGGTCCAGTTGTTTATCCGAGATCGTGATCGAGGTGTGGCCACAGTGGATCTTGTCGACCAGGGGTGACAACAGCATGTTGAATTCGCGTACCTTGAGAGGTTTCGTGAGCGAACGTTCGCTCGTTTCAAAGAGTCGATCAAATTCTTCCTTGGGAGTATGGAGGTAGAGGCCTCCATGAGCTTGCTCCATGATGCTTCGGAATAACTGGAAATCTTTCTTGAGCTGGTCGACCGGGATGACAGTGTCCAGCAGAGGCTGGCTGGCTAACTGGCGTTGGCGTTCGGCGCGACGCTCTGCCTTGCGATCCTGTTTCGTATTATCCTGGGAACGCTCGGCTGCGGGTGGTTGGGCCGCCGAGGTCTGAAGTGGCAGGGTTGCAGTCAGTACCAGTAGTATTCCGGCCCAGCAGGTTGCGAAGGGAGTGAGAAGTCGCCTGGGTGCGGCAGGGCGGAGAGGAAGATTCCGTGGCATCAAGAGGTCCTTAAGGTAAGTCAGTCTGGCTGAATGGTTCCATCGTTGACCAGTTGCTGGACATTTTCTTCCATGGTCCTGGTCAGGTCGCTAATCGCTTCGCGGCTGCGTTTTCCGGGGTCGATGACGATGGGTTCCCCAAACGTGACAGTGGCTTCTCGGGCACTACGTACCGTGGCTGAATAGACACCCAGGACATCTTCTTCCAGCTTATCCATGGTTTCGGCCAGTCGTTCAATGGTAGGATTTTCCGCGACATAGTCGCCTGGGTAACTGAATAACTGCACGGCCAGGAATAGATCGTCCAGGTCGTCATTCCATTGCTGTTGTTGTTCGTCCGTCGGAGTACCGGCTTCCTGCATTAATTCCAACGTTCGTCGTCGCAGTTCCTTGACTCTTTCAGGGATTGTTCCCACACCCGTCTTGGCCTCGTGACGAGATTCCAGTCGTGTCAGGATTTCCTGGGCAAGAAAATCAGTGCGTTCCGGAAGCGAGCCACTGCGAACTTCTCCCAGGAATTCTAATTCCTTGAGTCCCATCAAGGCGCCGGCACATTCCAGGATACGTTC
>JAZADA010000259.1:0-2368 GCA_036124135.1 Planctomycetota bacterium
ATATGAAGATAGCCATTTGGCTCGGGTGGGAAACGCGTGTGCACTCGACCATCATGTTTACCAGTCTTGTTGTCTTCCGTGATAATAGCCTGGATGAAATGCTGCGACGGTCCCTCCGTATCAGCCGCATTGGCATCCTGGTTCCGATCGTTTCCCTCCGCTTTGGGATGGTTCATCCGTGTTACTCCCTGGTCATGTTTGCATTTTAGCGAGCGTGCGATCCAAGCGTTTAAGGCAACGTTCTTTGCCCAGGATGGCCAAGGTTTCAAAAAGTCCGAAACCAACGGCCTTCCCTGTCACGGCCACTCGCAGTGCATGGATCAATTGTCCAATCTTGATCTGTTGCTGTTCCACGAAGCCTCGCAAGGTCTGCTCGATAGAAACTGTAGAAAAATCCTCCAATTGATTCAACTGGACTTGGAAATCGACCAGTAACTGGCGGGCCTCCGGGGGCTTGATCAACCTTTTCTGAAATGCCTTCTCGTCGTAAGGAAATTCCTCTTCGTCGAGGTAGAACTCGCCGTAATCCAGGATATCTCCTGCCATTTTCAATCGATCTCCAGCGGCCTGAACAATGCCAGCCAATTGATCCTGATCTGCTTGCGTGAGTGGCTCCTCAACACGTTCCGACTGCAGCAGGTAGGGAACAGCCATGGCAACCTTGGTTTCAGTCGCCTGTTGATCCATCAGGCGTTCCTGGAATGCCAGCAACTTCTGCGGATCGAAACTGGCCGGCGACTTGACCACACGTTCCAGTGAAAACTGCTCGATCATTTGCTCACGCGTAAATTCTTCCGTGTGACCATCCAATGACCAGCCCAGCAGCAACAGGTAATTAATCACGGCATCTGGCAGAAAGCCAATATCACGGTAGAAATCGACGATCACCGGATTAAAGGTCTCGCTGTCAATCGTCCGCCCACATGCCTGGGCAATCCGTTCTCCATGTTCATAGAGCTGCTTGAAATCCGGGTTCTTGAGATACTTGGAAATCTTGCGCTTGCTTAGTTTATTCTTACTGCCCGGCTCGGCAACGTAAGGTAGATGTGCATAGCATGGCAGTTCGTAACCTAGTCCCTGGACAATGAAAATCTGTCGCGGCGTATTCGAGAGGTGCTCTTCCGCACGAATCACATGGCTGATTTCAAAATCATGATCATCCACGACGCTGGCCAGGTGATACAGGCAGGATCCGTCATTTTTCTGGATCACCATATCCTGCTCACGAGCCCATTCAAATTGCACATCCCCGCGAACCAGGTCCGTGAACTGGCAAACCCCTTCCCGAGGCATCTTCAGCCGAACGACAGCCTGGCGTCCCTCCGCCTCGAACTGCGCGGCCTGCTGATCGGTTTCCGCCATCCATTGACGACTGTAAAGGAAGGAACGTTTTTCTTGTTGAGCCGCCTCACGTTCTGCCTGGATTTCTTCTGTCCTTGCGTAATCACGATAGGCCAGGCCTTGTTCCAGTAACTGTTCCACGGCAGCCTGGTAACGATCTGATCGCTGGGATTGAAAATAAGGGCCTCGTGGACCACCTACCTGGGGGCCTTCATCCCAATCAATACCCAACCAACGAAACCCATCCAGGATCGGCTGCAACGCCTCGTCAACGTTGCGTTGTTGATCCGTATCATCAATTCGCAGTACGAATTGGCCACCCTGCTGACGAGCAAAAAGCCAGTTGAAAAGTGCTGTGCGCACTCCACCAATATGCAGGTACCCCGTAGGACTTGGAGCAAAACGCGTACGAACCATCATGCCAGATCTCCTCCTCGTTTTTGAAGTGCTCCAGATTAGATTGCGGGCTCTGGTAGCGCAAGGGGGGAAGCCTGCAAAAAACGGAGGCACCAGAAAAATCCGTGAAAAAGCTAACCGAGACGTTGACAGGAGTACGATACATTTGTACAGTACTTCTCCCCGGGGCGGAAGTGGAATCCTGACACAGGGTTTCACCTTTTCGCCTGTTTTCAAGTACTTTTCACGATTTCTCGGGAAAACATGGATCATGCCACGCGACCAGCAAACCTCGCAAAATACCCCCTTGATCCAGGCATTGCGGCAGCAAATCAAGCCGCATACCACGGAGGTTCCTCACCAGGAAGCGATTTCCAGTGGCTGCCCGGGACTGGACAGGATTTTACCGGGAGGGTCTTTCCGGCGTGGGCAATTAGTCGAATGGCTGGAAACGGGCCCCGGCAGCGGAGCGACCACACTGGCCTTAATCACCGCTCAACAGGCAGCGCAACGGGGAGGGATCATCACGATCATGGATCGGGAAAAACAATTTTTCCCGCCTGCTGCAGCTGCCCTGGGAATGGACTCGAACAACTTGTTAATTATCCAGGCAACTTCCTGCCAGGATCAC
>JAZADA010000260.1:0-2154 GCA_036124135.1 Planctomycetota bacterium
ATCGAATGCCGGATCAATGCAGAAAACCCGGCACGCGATTTCCAACCCTGCCCTGGAACAATCGAACAAATGTTCATTCCCGGCGGACTGGGAGTACGCTTCGAATCTCATGCACACAGTGGTTACCAGGTACCACCTTACTACGACTCGATGATCGGTAAGCTGATCGTTCACCAACCAACTCGAGCCCAGGCCATCGCCTGCATGATCCGCTGCCTCGACGAAATGCGTGTTGAAGGTATCAAAACCACCATTCCCTTTCACCGCGAGGTCCTGAGCCATTCCGATTTTGCCGAGGGGTGGATCGACACGGGATTCGTGGAACGAACCTGGGCTCAAAAGAAGTGACCCGCAGCAACAACGACCTTCCCGACAATCAACTGTTTCTCGGGATCACGCCAGAATCTGCTGGCAGGGCGGTTGGCGATCTTCCACGCGAACTCTAAAATCATCAGTCTCCGTACCGGGTCCCTCGTGATCACGGATTGCCGGACATCGTATCCTCCTGTTTGCCCGAGACATGTAACATGCCAAGCTCTTTATCGCCTCCCTCAAAACCGGAACATACTTTCAAACGAGCTGCGATCCTGTTCGCCGGTGGCCCGGCCCCGGCTGCTAATGCAGTCATTTCCACTGCCGCGGTCTCGTTTCTTCGTGCCGGCATTGAAGTCATCGGCATCAAGCAGGGATACTCCAATCTTATCAATTACGATGCCTCCACGCCCCTGGAAAGTGGCGTGGACTATTTCGAGATCGACTACTCGTTTCTAAAACGAACTCGCAATTCGCAGGGCATCTTGATTGGAACATCGCGAGCCAATCCGGGAAAACACATCTCGCATCCCGATCACTTCGATGATCCCGAACTGGCCGCGCCCCTGCGGAACGTCTATGAAGGCCTGAGGTCTCTTGGAGTCGACGCCCTCATCTCGATCGGTGGGGACGACACGCTCAAGACCGCCAATAAGTTCAAGATGTACCAGGACCGACTCCCAGCTGATGAGCCCCGGATTCCGGTTGCTCACCTGCCGAAGACAATCGACAACGACTACATGGGGATTGACTTCACCTTCGGTTATTTTACCGCCGTGGACACCCTGGCCAGCGAGGTACGCAACCTGGTCTATGACGCCGAAGCAGCCAGCGCCTATTTCCTGGCAGAAACGATGGGGCGCAGTGCAGGGTGGCTCGCTTATGGAGCAGCTATTGCAGGTGAAGCCAGCCTGGTTATCAGCGTGGAGGATGTCACCGGTCCGTACCGGAGCGAAGAAACATACACGAATCCCCAGACTCAACAGGAAGAAACTCGTCCCATCATGGACATGGATGCTATTATCGATCGCATCGTGAAAACCATGCAGGCTCGAGAAGAGGAAGGAAAGCCGTTTGGTGTCATTATCATTGCAGAAGGACTGGCCGAGTTCCTGCCTTATGAATACCTCGAAGGAATTGCTCGTGACGATCACGGCCACATTTCCATTTCTGACGTCAACCTTTCTCGGCTGATGAGCAAACTGATCG
This sequence comes from Planctomycetota bacterium, assembly GCA_036124135.1. GTDB lineage: Bacteria > Planctomycetota > Planctomycetia > Pirellulales > Pirellulaceae > JAZADA01. The sequence goes on from JAZADA010000260.1 coordinate 1,522, forward strand.
CAGAGGCTTACGAGCGACAAACGGGATCCAAGCGCAAGGTTACGGGACTCCAGCTAGGATATGAATCTCGCTGTGCGAAACCCCATGCCTTCGACGTCATGCTGGGTAGCCAACTGGGAGTGGGTGCTTACATCGGACTCGTCGAAAAGCAACTCAACGGCGTCATGGTCTCTATTTCCGGACAGCTGGATCTGCACTATGTACCCTTTGAGGAACTGGTCGACCCACAGACGCTGGTTACCGTCGTCCGCTACATCGAGGCAAACAGCGATTTCCACCGGTTAGCCCGGTTCCTGGAAACACACGTTAACGACTGAGCCGTCGCCTAGCTATCGAGGGTTCCCTTGGTGCTGGGAACACCCTCTACGCGTGGATCCTGCTCCGTCGCCATTCGCAAGGCACGTGCGGCGCCTTTGAAAATTGCCTCGCTAATATGGTGGCTATTGCGACCGTGGTGCAAGACCACGTGAAAATTACAGAGGGCATTGGCTGCAAATGCCTGCCAGAAATCCTCGACCAGCTCACTGTCGAATTCACCAATTTTCGCGGTGGGAAATTCTGCCTGGAAAACCATTGCATAGCGTCCGCTCAAGTCAATCGCGGTCGTGACCAAGGTTTCTTCCATCGGCAAGG
>JAZADA010000261.1:0-10717 GCA_036124135.1 Planctomycetota bacterium
AGCCTGGACCGGGACCTGGATGCACTGGCCAAGTACTTGAAAGAAAATAACATCCCCTGGACGAACCTGGCTGGCGATGCCACGCAGGAGCTGGCGCGGAAATACGGGGTCCGTGGCATCCCAACCATGATGTTGATTGACCAGGCTGGCAAGGTAGTCGATGTCAGCCATAACGTGGCCCAACTGGCGCCACGTATTGAACCACTCCTGAAACCAGGAAAACCCGGGGCTAAAGAAGACCAAAAGGATTGACGGTCCTAGTCTTGCTGCTCGTCCGGCAACACATGCCCCATCTTGGTACGTTTAGTGGTCAGGTAGGCTGCGTTGTGTTCATTGACGACAGGAATGATCGGAACCTGGTCCACCACCTTCAGATCGAATCCTCTCAGGTTGAACGCTTCCGTCTTTTTCGGATTGTTGGTCAGTAATCGAATTTCCTTGAGACCCAGGTCTTTGAGAATCTGGATACCAATCCCGTAATCCCGCATATCAACCTTGAATCCAAGGGCCTGGTTCGCCTCCACCGTATCGAGTCCCTCGTCCTGCAGCGCATAGGCCTTGAGTTTTCCGACGAGCCCAATACCCCGTCCCTCCTGGGGTAAATAAACGATAACACCAAATGTTTCTCGACCGATCATCTGTAATGCCATCTGCAACTGATCGCCACAATCGCATCGCAGGGATCCCAGTAAGTCCCCCGTGAAACAACTGGAATGCATACGTACCAACGGTGCCTGTGGAGACTCGGTCAAGTTACCACGCACCAGGACAACGGGCTGTTGGGTTTCATATTTCACATCATAAACAATGACTTTCCACTCACCGAAATGAGTTGGTAACTTTGTCTCCACGGATCGGCTGACCATTTTTTCTGTCAGGCGACGGTAGGCGATCAATTCCTCAATCGTGATGATCTCCAGGTTTTTTTCCGCCGCCATTTCAAGTAATTGGTCACGTGTTGCCCGATTACCAGATTCATCCAGGATTTCACAAAGGACACCGGCAGGAGTCAATCCTGCCATTCGGGCCAGGTCAACCGCAGCCTCGGTATGCCCTGCACGTCGCAAGACACCTCCCTCCTTGGCAAGCAACAAGTGAACGTGCCCAGGTCGGACAAAATCCTGTGGATGACTTTTGGGATCCGCGATGGTCAAGACCGTTCGGCTGCGTTCTTCCGCAGTAATACCTGTTCGATTGAGTCGATGATCCAGTGGTGTCATGAAGGCTGTTCCCAGCGGAGCTGTATTGGTATCGACCAGGGGAGTCACTTCAAGACGTTCGCAAACATCGGGCAGGATCGGCATGCAGAAATCACCTCGACCCTGCATGATCAGGTTGACGTTTTCCGGTGTGGCCTTTTCAGCTGCACAGATAAAATCGCCTTCATTCTCACGACCCTCGTCGTCAACGACGATCACGACTTCACCACGGGCAATCGCATCAACTGCCGCTTGTACTGAGGAAAACTGGTGAGCCATCGTTCACTCGCTTTAAACACCGACTATTTCAGTCGATTCGACTGGAAAAATGCAAGGTCGAGAAAATTACATCCCGGAGCTATCAACCGGCGACCTTCGTATTGTATTATAAGGGGCAACATCGTTTTGCTTCTAGGGCCACCCCGGCAGGTCCCTGGACAAGAATCTCAAATCCACCGATGTCTGGCATAGCGCTAATGTTAGAGCGAGAAGAACTGATCGAGCAGGCGTACCTGTACAAGATGTTGAGTGAACGTCTGCCCCAGGGAATTCCCCTCCAGGAGGTCCTGGAACAGATCCGGGAAGAGTCCCTGGCGACCACCAAGTTGCCCCTGGCACTTGATTACATGCTGGGCGAATTACGGCATTATGGAGTTATGTCCCCGGCCATGGGGCATCTGAGCCATTACTTTGCACCTTTTCAAACCTACCTGATCCAGGAAGCGGAAGAAGAGGGAGGGCGTTTTGACATTCGCACCGCCGTCGAAATACTGCAGTGCGAGGTAGAATACCGAGCCTCTGATCCATCCCCAGCCGGGTTATTCCTCTTTCAATTTGAAACACTTTGTCGCAATCGACTGAAATACGATCAGGGCCTGAAAGCCATTTCCCAGGATTCCTGTTTTAATAGTGACTGGCAATCATGGATCCTGATCGTCCGTCGCCAGATGGGGATCGTCGACTTCGCAGATATGGTGTACGTGCGAAGCAAGCACTACTATCATCGTCGTTTCGGCGAACATAGCGAAGAACCTCCGGAAAAACCGCTTTTATTTGGGATCAAGGAGGGAAAAATCGCCTGGGCAAGTCGGCAAAAAGATCCTCTCTTTCTGTTCAGTGCGTTACAGCGGCAATTGGGCTATCCGGAGGTACCACGTCCGAAACCGACCGATGACGCCCCTCAACTGGCTACCCAGTTAGCTCGACGGATGGAACAGCTGGAAGGCCGTCTCCAGTTACTGGAGGAAGAACAACGCGGAGGGATCGATTTAAGCAAGTTTTTCCAAGGTGAAGCACCTTTTTCCCAGGATGCAGAGCCCCCCTCTGGATAAGCTCACCGGAAAGACTTCCGCCTGGTATCAGGAAGTCTCTTTTCGCCCCCGGTAGCTCTCGGAGTTTATGGCAAAAATTATCTCAAAACCCCTGTTATTGCGGTTCAATCGGCTGCAATCCCGTGGTACGATTGCGAAAACCATTGAGGTTGTACAGACTTCCGTCAGGATACTTTTTTGCTAACGATTGACTACGTTTCCAGAGCCTAAATTGGCGCAATGCCTCGCCGTGAACTTCCCGCTTGACTTACCTCCCGCATCAATCTTTATGGCTTGCCTAAAAGTCCACCTGGCTTTCCCCCTTGGCAGCTCCCAACAAGATCACAACAAGGATCATTTTGCTTTCGCATCCCGTTGATACCATTACTGCTACCGCAATAAATAATGGGCAAATTTCAACAACAATATTACAATTAAAATCGTATCCGCGGATTTTATTATTCATTAATAACTCAACCCAGCGACATCCAGAGAGTTAGCAATGTCAGCAACAACTGAAAACCAAGACACGACTGCCAATAACATTGAACAAATGGAAAGTGCGACCGTCAGACTGGTCGGCGATTCCGGCGATGGAATGCAATTGTTTGGAACCCAGCTGACGAATACGTCTGCACTGGCTGGAAACGACGTGGCCACGTTCCCGGATTTTCCTGCGGAGATTCGCGCCCCACGAGGCACGCGTGCTGGTGTCAGTGGCTTCCAGGTACAATTTGCATCTTCTGAAATCTACACGCCAGGTGATCAACTCGACGCCTTGGTCGCCATGAATCCAGCGGCCCTGGTTACGAACCTGGCTGACCTGAAACGGAATGGATTGTTGATCGTCAACGAAGACAGTTTTGAAGCCCGGGATCTGAAGCTGGCAAACTGTGAAACCAACCCTCTTGATTCTTCCGAGATGGATGCTTACCGACTGTTCAAGATTCCCATGACATCCCTGACACGTAATGCCGTGGAAGAACTCGGGCTCAGTGTCAAGATTGCCGACCGTTGCCGAAACTTTTTTGCCATGGGTCTCATTTACTGGCTCTATGAACGTGACCTGGAGCCAACGTTACGGTTTATCCAGGAAAAATTCGCAGACAAGCCTGACATCGTATCCGCTAACGAAAGAGCGCTGCGTGCAGGATGGAATTTCGGTGAAACCACCGAGGCCTTTGTCAGCACTTACCACGTTGATCCAGCAGACTTGCCAGCCGGCACGTACAACAACATCATGGGCAACCAGGCCCTGGCCTGGGGACTGATCACTGCTTCCAAGATGAGTGGCAAAGAGTTGTTTTACGGGACCTATCCGATCACACCGGCCAGTGACATCCTGCACGAACTCAGCAAGCACAAGAATTTTGGCGTCCGAACATTCCAGGCAGAAGATGAAATTGCAGCCGTATGCTCCTCGATTGGTGCTGCCTTTGGTGGAGCCATGGGCGTTACGGCATCCAGCGGTCCGGGTATTGCACTCAAGGGAGAAGCAATCGGTTTAGCCGTAATCCTGGAACTACCGTTAATCGTGGTTAATGTCCAGCGAGGCGGACCCAGTACCGGCTTGCCCACCAAAACCGAGCAATCTGACTTACTCCAGGCCATGACCGGACGTAACGGTGAATCACCGTTACCGGTGATTGCTGCTCGCAGTCCTGGTGATTGCTTTGACGTTGCCCAGGAAGCATGGCGACTGGCGGTAAAATACATGACCCCAGTTATGTTGCTATCCGATGGATATATCGCCAACGGTGCGGAACCCTGGTTAATCCCCAAGGTGGACGAACTGACCCCCATACCAGTGACCCATCCAGGACCTCCCGAGGACGGCGAAACCTTTGAGCCCTACCAGCGCGATGAGAAACTCGCTCGCCCCTGGGCTATTCCCGGTACGCCTGGTTTGATGCACCGCGTGGGTGGTCTGGAAAAAGCAGATGGCACAGGCAATGTCTCGTATGATCCCAGCAATCATCAGAACATGACAGACATTCGGGATCAGAAAATTGAAAACATCGCCCAGGACATTCCGCCACAGACGGTGCTGGGACCGGACAAGGGTGATCTGCTGGTACTCTCCTGGGGCGGAACCTACGGATCCTGTATGACTGCCGTGAATCGCTCGATTGCCAAGGGAATGTCCGTAGCCCATGCCCATCTGCGTTACCTCAATCCATTCCCGGCCAACCTGCAGGAACTGCTTTCCTCGTATCGCAAGATCTTAATCCCTGAACTTAACGCAGGTCAGTTACGATCGTTAATTCGATCAACGTTCCTGATGGACGCCGTCGGCCTTAACAAGGTCCAGGGAAAACCATTTGCCGTCACTGAAATCGAATCTGCCATCCAACACGAAATTGATACATTGAGTTCTGAATCATGAGCAGCGAACTACCCGTATTAAAAGCATCAGATTTTGCCAGTGACCAGGATGTCCGTTGGTGTCCCGGTTGTGGTGACTATTCCATCCTCGCACAAATGAAGAAGGTGTTACCAACGCTCGGCACACCGCCGGAAAACGTGGTTTTCATTTCCGGGATCGGTTGTTCCAGCAGGTTTCCCTACTACATGGATACCTACGGAATCCATAGCATCCATGGTCGTGCTCCGTCCTTTGCCACAGGTCTCAAGGCCACACGTCCGGAACTGGAAGTCTGGGTGATCACGGGCGATGGCGACGCTCTCAGCATCGGTGGAAACCACTTGATGCATTGCATTCGTCGAAACCTGGACGTCAACATCGTGCTGTTTAACAATCGTATTTACGGTTTGACCAAGGGCCAGTATTCACCCACGTCCCCCCAAGGCAAGGTTACCAAGAGTACACCCATGGGCGCCATCGATAATCCCATTCATCCACTCTCGGTCGCGATCGGATGTGACGGCTCATTCGTAGCACGCTCTATCGACGTCAATATCAAGCATCTCAGTGCCACGTTGAAACGAGCCGCTGAACATCGCGGAACTTCTTTCATCGAGGTCTACCAGAACTGTAACGTTTTCAATGATGGTGCCTGGGATTACGCAACGGATCGCGGAACCAGGGCAGATAACATCATCGAACTCGAACACGGTAAACCGCTCATCTTTGGCAAGGATCGTGACAAGGGTATCCGGCTCAACGGCATGGAACCAGAAATCGTTGAACTGGGTAAAGGAATCAAGGAAGACGACCTGCTGTTCCATGACGAAAAAGCTCCCGAGCCCAGTCTCGCTTACCTGCTAAGTCGTATGCGACAACCGGACTTCCCGGAACCCATTGGTGTATTCCGAGCCATCGACGCGCCAAAATATGATGAGTTGCTGAACCAACAGGTCCAGCAGGCGCGCAGCGATCGTGGCGACGGGGATCTCAACGCCCTCTTCACCACCGGCGATACCTGGGAAATCACCTAGGCAAGAGCTGACAGTCGCAGGCACACGCTCCCGTTATCGATGCTCGGTTCAAGTTAGCTATAGGACTGCTTGAGTGGCTTGATCACGACGTCGGATACGTGTGCGTTAGGTGGCAAGCCAGCAATCGCGGCGATCAGCTCGCCCACTTCTTCCGCCTGTAAAATCGATTGACGATGTTCATCGCTAACCGGGTTTGGCCGATTGACGAGGATCGGAGTATTCACTTCGCCCGGGTAAACATTGGTTACTCGGATGCCATTTTCGGCATCTTCATTTGCAACGGCTGTCCCCAATGCTGTCATGGCAAACTTGGAGGCTGAATAGGCAACTCCCCCCAGCGGCGATGATCGTTTCCCGGCAATCGAGGAGATATTAATGATCAATCCCTCACCCCGTTCCCGCATTTGTGGCAGCACCGCATGCATACAGTAATAAGTTCCACTGGCATTAATCGCCATCACGTGATCCCATTGGTCCGGCTCCATCTCCGCCATGGACCTCGTTTTAATATTGGTTCCTGCAGAGTTCACCAGGATGTCAACAGGACCCACTTCTGCTGCGACCCAAGCAAAGAGAGATGACACGCTGTCGCGACTCGAGATATCGACGGCATGACAAAGAAACGGCAGCTCACCATCCCAGGCATCCGCGGCTTGCTTCAGCACCTCATCTCGACGGCCACAAATGACAACACGACAACCCTCTGCTGCGAAAGCCCTGGCGATTCCTTCTCCGATTCCAGTTCCGCCACCGGTGATTACTGCTGTTTTCCCTTGAAGTTTCATTATTTACCACCTAAGAATAATCGAGATTTAATATCCTGATACAAGTTTCATTTTACGATGCCGAGATGACTACCAGGTAGCCGTATCGTTTCCACTTACTGCCCAAGTCGATTCAACAATTCCTTGCGTAAACCCTGGTCCGTCACTTTCTCGGCAACCTGGCGAGCCTTTGCGCTAACGCGCTCCGCTCCGGCGGCCTGTTTCGCTCGTCGTAATCGATCCCTGATTTCACACAAGGCATATCCCTGGTTCAACGGTTCTTCAATTGCATCCGCAGACGTTTCAGCCAGTTCAAAGGCTCGTTTAGACATCTCCAGGCATTGCATCTGGACCAGTCGACTGGCCATATCACCCGTGACATCCGTGCGTTGTCGGGCATCCGCAATTTCTTCCAGGGCCTCGAAGGCCTGATCAACCAGTTCATCCCGTGACTCAATTCGTTTCAGTCGATTTAAATGAAATGCCAGGTTCAACTTGGCAATTACTTTTTCCTCCGGCTTCTCGGCATTTTCAGCAATCGTGGCGCCCTCTTCCAGGAAATCGTTTCCGGTATTCACTTGATCCAGGAAACGGATCTGAATTTCGGCCATTTTACCGATCAGGGCAACTGACAGATCTACCTCGGTAACCTCTTCAATCGCCCTGGACACCTGCTTTAAGACGTCGGAGGCCTTATCCACCAGTTCATGTTTTCCATAGGCGTAAGCTGTCGAATTCAAAGCTGCACCACGCTCGTAAGCTCCCTTGATCTCCAGGGCGGTATCGACTGCCAACCCGATCGTAGCCGTAGCGCCCAGGGTATCTCCCTGTTCAAACTGCTGGTCTGCAATTCCCACCAGTGTCTTGCTGCGATTGCGTAGGCTGCCAATCTTCATGGCCTGCTTGAGCTGTCCCTGCACGGAAACATCCGGCTTGTCATCCGATTTACCACAGGAAACCAGCGAAAGACAAACCATGCTGACCGTTAAACACCAACTGGCATGGAGTCTTGATAAGAACATCGGGAAACCTTTCGACCGAGAAAACACCATTCAGAATACAAATTGGACCTGGTTAAGACGCGCCTCGGTTTCTGCCATCAAAGCGTCTTCCGCCTGTTCATCGTCCGCGACATAGGTCACGGAAAAACGCAGGCACGGCCCAGCCTCGTCCCACGGGACGGTAACAATCGAGTGCTCCGTGATCAGGTATTGGCTAGCCGCCTCACCTGTTTCAAATTCAGGACCATTCACAATTCCCTTCGGAGCAGCCATGTAAAGGAAATAGGATCCTCCTGGCATCGAGCATTGAAACCCACATCGCGTCAACATCTCTACCAACTTTTCCAATCGGCGTCGGTATTTTAAACGAATCCGTTCGGGAATACTCTCGTTGTCCAGGGCCGCCGCAGCAGATTTCTGGATGGCAATAAACTGGCCGGAGTCACTGTTATCTTTAACATCCGAAAAAGCCTGTACAATCCGCTCGTTGCCACAAACCCAGCCGATTCGCCAGCCAATCATGTCATAGCCCTTGGAAAGGGAATGGATTTCTACACCCACGTCCCTGGCTCCCGGAGTCTGCAGGAAACTCAACGGTTCCCCTTCAAAGGTCAACATCACGTGCGCTGCATCCTGGATCACCACGATGTTATGGGTCTTGGCAAAATCAACAACTTGCTCATAAAACTCGGCGGTAGCATTCTTGCCCGTGGGACTGTTGGGATAGTTGATTACCAGCAACTTGGCCTTGGCTAATACATCGGTCGGAATAGATGCCAGGTCGGGAAAGTAATTATTTTCCGCCAGCAACGGCAATTGGTAGACAGAGCCTCCATAGTACCGGGTATGAGTAGCCGCTACCGGATAACCTGGCACGGTCATCAACGTGATGTCTCCGGGATTAATAAAACATGCCGGCAACATCGCCAACGCCGTCTTGGATCCGATGCAGTGGTTAATCTCGGATCCAGGATCCAGTTCCACGCTGAACTCTCGCTGCATGAACCGTGCGGCTGCTTCCTTGAACTCCAGAACCCCGTTATCAGCATATCCACGATTTTCAGCTTTATGGATTTCCTCCGCCATTGTATTGCGCACGGCATCATCAGCCGGGCTGTCATTTTCACCGATACAAAAGTCCAGTAATTGCTTATCAGGATGATCCTGGATCGCCTTTCGCTTGGCACGCTTGATCTTCTCAAACTTGTAAATATCGGTCCCTTTACCGTAATTCACACCACCAATTCGATCGGCAAACAATGTTTGAAAATATGGGTCACTCATGGAGTCGTTCTATCCGTTCTGGAGCATCGAAGATCTGGATACCAGCCCTTTGCTGCTTGAATGAAGTGGCTGATCCGCGGCGATACCGGGAGCACGTCATTTTTGCACGCTGGACAGCGTTTCAACCTAACGGAAGCAGTCCCCGGAGACAACCAAGCGACCCTGAAATCGTCTTGCTATCAAGCATGAAAGAAGAAATGCGAGTCCGTCGACTCACCTCATGCAGCCGAGACAGTCCCATCAAAATCACCGAGGTATTTACTGCGGACTTCCGGGTGGTTCCTAACCTGGTCGGGCATTCCATGGCACAACACAGTTCCCTCGTTGATCACGTAGCAGCGATCCACGATTTCGAGAATTTCTCGCGCAGCATGGTCCGTGATGAAAATCGAAATATCCTGTTCTCGCAAATCCTGGATAACTCCCTGGATACTTTGAACCGTGACCGGATCGATCCCGGCAAAAGGTTCATCCAGCATCAGTATCTCAGGTTCCGAGATGAGCGCCCGGGCGATCTCGAGTCTCCGTCGTTCTCCACCCGACAACTTCGAGGCACGTGATTTGCGCAGGTGTAAAATCGAGAACTGCTCCAACAGTTGCTGACAACGCTGGCGGCGAACCTTGCCACGAACATTCAATAATTCCAACATGCTCAACAGGTTCTGCTCTACGGTTAGCTTACGAAAGACGCTGGATTCCTGGGCCAGATATCCCATCCCGCCATCCCGAGAACGACGGTACATGGGCCAATGGGTCACATCCAGGCCATTCAGCATGACCTGCCCCTGATCTGCATCAATCAATCCGCAGGTCATGCGAAAAGTCGTCGTCTTGCCTGCTCCATTGGGACCCAGCAAGCCAACAATTTCACCGCGATCAACCGTGAAATCAACACCATTGACGACACGACGACGGCCAAATGTCTTGATCAGGCCCTGGACTTCAAGCACGGGCATTTTCTCTCCTCCTGGATCCAATACCACTGAATCAATTACCACAGTTCGACGCTTTCACCTACCCTGTCATTGGATCATTCGCATCTGTAAAAAATTGGGAACGATCGGTAGCTTTCCCCATCGCCAGGAATGCGGCCAGTAAACAAACATCGCCTGCCCAATCAGCAATCTACGCGGAACGGTATGCTTCTGGTAGCTCAGCTTTGGATCCGCAGCCCACATTCGACCATCGAAACTCGCTGGACTGTTATCCCCCAGCGGGAGAAAATCATCTGGTCCCAGCGAGCCGGTTTCCGGAATCAACAGTTCTTTACCGTTCTTAAAATACGAACTTTCAGCCCAGCGTTGAGGTTGTGAAAGGATTGTCCAGGGATCCTCGTAGTCCTGGTTGTTATAATCCAACGTGTCTGATCCATCGGTGGCAATGTAGTAAACGTCACGTAGTATCCGCAGCCGTTTCACCTGCAGGGCCGCTGAACGACTCCCTATACCGACCGGTGCCAGGTCGCCTGGATCGTCTGGTCGCCAGTGCGGCGACAATACCGGATCCGCCTGGTAAGTCGTGGGCCCCTGGAACGATACCAAGCGATTGTTAACCCAGAGCAGTAACTCGTTGTCGACATTTGAAAATCGCAATTTGTAGGAACCGGCTCCGATCATCTTGGTCGCACCCTTTGGATGTTTCACCTGGGCGCCCTGCGAATCGGTAAAGAGTTCCTGGTTACCCGTTGGACCAACACGAGATAACGTGGCCTGGCCGGTCTGAACATCAATGGAACATTTAAAGTGCGTTCCCCCCTCCAG
>JAZADA010000262.1:0-5764 GCA_036124135.1 Planctomycetota bacterium
CAGCCAGGTGACCGAGCGCACGGAATCCGTATGCTTGCTGAGCGTGGCCACCCGTTTACCGGTGGGCCACGAGAGGAGTTCAATCACCCCGGATTCTGCCGGGTCACCTCCCCCCACGGCCAGCAACAGACCATTGGGCGAAAACGCCAGACAATGGAGGTTTGCCGCCGAGGCCTTGATGACGCGCAGCTGCTTCAGGGTGGGCCAATCGTGAATCTGCACTCCGGCCTGCGAACAGGAGATCACCTGTTTGCCACCCGGGGCAAAGGCAATCGCGGTCACCGGAGGCGACACGCGTGATTCGGAAGTAACCTTTTCTACAGCCGCGCTGGGCGAGCAAACAGTAACAAGCAACAGAACCAACGATCCCCAAACCAACTGGACTCGCGACGAAAGCGTCACCTGCCTCGAGGAACAACGGATCCCGGTGATTACCATCACTCGTCTCACGATCGTTTTGGCTCCGGTCGTTTTCGGGGCGTCTCCGGATCACGCGGACGACCACGTGCCCCGTCACCGCCCGGACGGCGAGGTGCCGTACGCAATCGCTGCAGGATAATGTCCTTGCTGATCCTTCCTTTTTCGACCGCTTCCGCTACTTCAGGACGTTCCTTGAGAAACTCCTGGTAACGCTTCTCCAGGTCCTCAGCGGTCTGTTTTTTATCGCCAACTCGCCCCACGGCACGTGCCTTGAGACTGGCGATGACCCGCTCCTTGGTGATCTTGCCATTGGCCACATCTATTCTAACCCGGGGATTCTCCTTGAGGTATTTCGCGTAGGCCGCATCCCAGTCGATCTTCTCCGCATCAGCTCGAGGCTTCATGGCTTTTTTCAGGGTCTCAACTTCTTCCTTGCTGAGCTTGCCATCACCGTCCTTGTCGAAACGCTTCAACAACTGCTCGCGGCTTAACCGTGCACGTACGCCGGGATCATCACGCTTGGGTTGAGGGAAAGCAGCCGCTATGATCTGCCCGGCTTCAGCACGAGTCAGCTTGCCAGCTCGTACAAACTCGGCCAACTTGGCTTTCAATGCTTCTTGCCCGGTTCTTGGCGGGTCCCGGTCTCCTCCCGGAGCTCGTCGTGCGCGGGTGGCATCGTCGCCACGTGAGGCGGGTGCGTCACCGTCTCGTTGCCGATCCCGACGCTCTGCACCATCCCGTTCCTGGGCAACACCGGCCGAAACCAGCAACAAGACCATCGCTACGGCAGTCGAAATCGTTTTCATCATGTTCTCCCTGTATCGTTTTATCAGCCCGCCTGGGCTACCCACTATTCAGAACACCTTGTTTCCTGATGATGCAGTATGAAACATCTAGCCTTATCAGGCAACCATTTCCAAGGGGTCGCCGGGCTGCGCTGAACCCGTTTCTATCGGGAACCTATACCTCGATTCCCCGCCCCCGCGTCAAATCACCTATAATGGGTGGAGCTAATCTCGAAAGGACCTGACGATGAACCGCTCTCTAACCCTCTCTAGCCTGTCTCTCTTGCTAGTCACCAGCCTGGTGGCTTGTGCCACACCGTGCCCTGCAGAAGACAAAAAAGAGGAGGCAAAACCCTTACCGCTGGTGATCCTACTCGGCGACTCCATCCGAATGAATTACCAGGAGGCAGCCACCCAGGCCTTACGGGGAAAGGCAACCGTCTGGTCCCCGCAAGAAAACTGCAAGCACACGCTCTACACGCTGCAAAACCTCGAAAAATGGTTGACCGACAAGAAGCCGGCCGTGGTCCATATCAACGTGGGCCTGCACGATATGTTCCTAACTACCAAGGGTGGCCAACCACGTCACAACCTGGAATTCTACGAGGCCAACCTGAGAAACATCTTTGCGCAGCTCAAGCACCTGACCGATGCCCAAATTATCTTTGCCCTCACCACCCCGGTGGATGAAGCACGCCAGGCCGTCTCGAAAGGCTACGGTCGGGTGGTGCGCCGCAGCGCGGACGTGGCCCGCTACAACCAGGCAGCCAGGCAAATTGCCCTGGCCGCGGGTGCACGCGTGAATGACCTGCATGCCATCGCCGTGCAAGCCGGAAAAGACGAGATCCTTCGCGAGGATGGGATTCACCTGTCTGACAAGGGGTGTTCGGTACTGGGCAAGGCGGTCGCCGACCAGGTCCATTTGCAGTTGAATCCCGAACTGGATAAGTCACGCCTGAAACCTATCCTCGTGGGTAACACACCGGCACACGAGATCGTGAAACGGCTAGGCGCCCGCATGGAGCATGGAATGCCGGCCAGTGAACTTGATCATTTTGCCCTTCAGTTCAACCGCGAGGATCGCAACCGGGATGGTTTGCATACCGGCCAGGAATACGTCGAGACGGGCCGTTACCTGACGCCCCAGTCACGCGCTGGCATCTTCCAGGCTGCGGACGGCAATTCCGATGGCGTGGTGACACGGGACGAATACACCATGAATCGGATCATCACCGACGAGGCCAAGATCGTGATCCAGCGGATGGATGACGACAGGGACGGTTACGTCGAGGAACCGGAATTCATGAAGCACGCCACGCGACTGCTGGGGGATGCCAAGCTGGCCGCAACGGTCTACGGGATTTTGGATCGCAACCGGGACGGGGAACTCATAACCTGGGAGTACCTGCGGACCTGGGGCCAGTGGGCTCGTTCAGGACAGCCGTCCGCGAAACAACGAGTTGCTGCCCGCCGCGCCGCGTTAGCTCGCCCGCAACCGTAGGGCCTGGAAGTAGCCATTTACCGCTAGAAGTTGCCCGGTTCTACTCCCCCGGCCGATGATCAGGACAGCTTGTTCTGCCCCTTGTTTTCGGCCTGGTGAATCGTGATCGGCCAACCAGGAAACTGGTTGCCCGGCTTGCCGTCCGTCGGATCCACGTTAAACCGAAACGCGTCCAGCGTGTAGGTTTTCTTCTCGGTGTCGATCGTCACGAAACCGAAACCGCTCCCTTTCTGGTGTGCCCGCTCATAACGAGGACGCTTGGTCGCGACCTCGGGATCGCCCGTGGCATAAACGTAAACCTTGTTACCAAACCCGTCCAGGAATTCACCCGTATGGGCCATCCCGTGTTGCGGGCGATTCTGATGTGGCATTCCCACTTCATCCGGTCGCCACCAGCGCGGATATCCCGCACCAATGGCAGGGGTGCAGAAGGACCAGTTGCTGTCCCGTTGGTCGGCGACCCCGTACTGGCAAATCGATGCCAGGTGTTGATCCCCGTTGATGTGCAGCGCCATGGATTCACGAATAATTTCAACCGCCCGATTCCGGGCCGTTTGCGGCCAGGCCCCGGAATCCAGGTCAGCCTTCAGGTACCCATTAAAACCACCGTGATGCGTGGCGACCCCGGCAAACACAGTTTGACTCAACAGGACTTTCATCGTGTGACCACGCCAGTCCTTGCCCCACGCCTTGAGAAACTCTTCCTGTCGTTCACCCAGCAAGACCAGTCCGGGCTTGTCGAGTACCGACGTATCAAAGTTCTTGTCACGCACATGATCCGCGCGGCCCGAACCTGTTTCAACTCGTTCGGGACCACTCTTCCATTGCCGATCCCCCAGGATGGCAAAACTAACACCACCATAAACCATGTCGCCGTAATAGACGCTGATATCCTGCTCAACCGGCCGAGCATCGTAAAAGTCAGGGTGGTGACTGCAGTTTGTCTTGTGCACCACGTTGACCATGCGAGCCGGTTCCCGGTAGCCACCCTTCGACGAAGCTCCCTTGGCCAGGTCCTTCATGGCAGCCCCTGCCTCGCCCCAGATATTCCCCTGGAAGACGTCGTGGTCATCCGGGATACAGAGCGTTGGCGCATTTTTCATCGATTCACGGAAGGACCAGCCGAACTGGTAAAACTTCCGCAGGTAGTTGAGGATGGCCGGGTCCGCTGGATCGCGAATAATACCGAATCCACCATGCCCCTCGTACAATTGGTCGCCGGAAAAGTAGATCATATCCGGATCCATCTTGACCACGTTATTGGCCACCGGTTCGTATGGAAATGCATAATCGTTTTGGCAGGTAAGCGCCGCAAGACGCAATGGCCTTCCCGATGGGTTCGACCGAATCGTGCCCTGCCAGTGATCAGCGACCGGATCTCCCTGGCGAAAGGTTTGCTCGTATACCACGCGATACGGTACGGCTTTTTTCTCGTCCCAGTTCGCGATCCGGAACGTCGCCGTCCAGGCCTCGGGATCCAGCTTGGCCTTACCGAGGGTCACCCACTGATCCTGTCGTTTCACCTGCAACTGCACATGCTGGTTATCATCTTTACCCAGCGGTCCGGTGAGCGCCGTCAACTTCAACACGAACCCTTCCTTGCTGCGTGAATCGCTCAGCGAATACATCGTCCAGAGCAGGGGACCAAACGTTTGTTTCGCTTCGTGCGCCATCGCTGCGCCGCCCAGTTCCCAATTCCGGAAACGGTAACCTGGCGTGGGAACACGTCGCTGGGCCCCCTCGTACTGGCTAACCAACGCGATGTTCCCCACGATCCGCTCTTGTGGAACGGACTGCTGGACGCGTCCAAGTTCTTTACCGTTGGTAACGTCGTGTGCCGTCAGTACCAGCACACAGCTGTTTCCCCGGGGGCTCCCTTCCAGGGTCAGGATCACATGTGACCGTTCCGGTTTGACCGACAGTGACTTACTTGTTTTCCCCAGCACCAGGTTCTTGCCAACCACACCTGCATTCACACCGTTCCTGGCAAAGCAATTGGAACGGTATTCGTTCAGGTCACTGCGAATGCCGATCCGAAATCCCGCACCACCATCATTTTTAATCGGCGCCGACTGGGAAAGTTCAACCGACATCACGAAAGGAGATTTCGCATCGGTCAACTGCCAGGTCACGGAGTGGATACTGCGGTTGCCGGCCGTGGTCTGGCATTGCACCCAACCATCCTTGACGCGCCAATCCTCCATCGGGTTACTCCAGAATTCGCCACCGATCCAGACCCGGTCGTGTGTACGATCCCATTTTTCAATCCGTTTTGTCTCGATACTTAGCTGCGCGGCGACGGCACGTTTCCTACCGAGGCCCAGGAATGCCCCCAGGGCCAGAACTTTGACAACCAGGCGGCGGGTAATTTTTAGTATCACGATATCCTCACGGGAAAATGGAATGGGAGCCTTAAAGACTCAATTATGACCGAAGACCAGCACAAAGTTAAGGAGGCCCATCAAGCAAGAACTTCTCGTACCACGTTCCCTTCGACATCGGTAAGCCGGTAGTCGCGGCCGGCATGTCGGAAGGTAAGGCGTTCGTGATCAAACCCCATCAAGTGCAGGATGGTCGCATGAAAATCATGCACATGCACCGGCTTTTCGGCTGCTCGAAGCCCGTGTTCGTCTGTTGCCCCGTGCACCATGCCAGGCTTGACCCCGGCACCGGCCAGCCACGAGGTAAAGGCCCAGGGATGATGTTCACGCCCCTTGGCATCAGCCGTATTATTAAAGGGAGTTCGGCCAAACTCGGTGGTCCAGACGACCAGGGTTTCATCCAGCAATCCGCGCTGCTTGAGATCTTTCAGCAAGGCGGCGATCGGCTGATCCACGTTCCTGGCCAATCCCACGTGCGACATCATGTCACCATGGGCATCCCAGTTACCGGACGAACCCGTATCAATCAGTTCCACGAACCGCACCCCGCGTTCAATCAGTCGCCGCGCCGCCAGGCATTGCCAACCGAAGCCCTGGGCTTTCCCTGGCGTGACCGCGTAGTTTCCCAGCGTGGATTTGCTCTCCCGGGAAAAGTCAAACGCTTCTGGAACAGCACG
>JAZADA010000263.1:0-2828 GCA_036124135.1 Planctomycetota bacterium
GATACCGGACTGGAAGGTATTGGCGAAGCAGATTCTGCGCCGGAGGTCGTCCAGGCGATCATCGACGCGCCCTTTAGCCACAACATCGCTTGCGGGCTGCGACAACTGTTGCTGGGTGAAAATCCCCTCGAGACCGAACGACTGTGGCAAAAAATGTATCGCCAGACCATGTACTTCGGTCGCAGTTCCGTCACGATCAGTGCCATGGCGGCCGTGGACATGGCACTCTGGGACCTGAAGGGGAAACATTTCCAGGAACCTATCCACCGTTTGTTGGGCGGCAAACACCACGACCGGATCCTGGCGTATGCCTCGATCCTGTTTGGTGAAAACGGGGCGAAAACCGAGCAAATCGGCCAACGTTGGCGTGAAGCGGGATACCGGGCCGTCAAGTTCGGATGGGAGCCGATGGGTGAAAGCGAGGCCGTGGACCTGGAACTGGTACAGGGGGCACGCGCCGGCGTGGGAGACGATGCCACCCTGCTGATCGATGCAGGCTGCGTATGGGATGCACGTACTGCCCTGCAACGAGCCTGTGCGTTTGCGGACAGTAACATTCACTGGCTGGAGGAACCGCTATCACCCGATGATGTCGACGGCTATGCCTGGTTACGAGACCGATCCCCGGTAGCCATTGCTGCCGGCGAGGAAGAATGTGGACGTCAATCCATGCGTCCCCTGATTGATCGTCACGCCCTGGATGTTTACCAGGTCGACCTGTCACGCAACGGTTTCACGGATGCCCAGTACATCAAGCAACGTGTCCAGGAAATCGGCGCACGCCTATGCAATCATTGTTACACGAGCCCGATCACCGTGGCAGCCAGCCTTCACTGGCTCAGCACCTGCCAGGATGCGTACCTGTTTGAAGACTGCGTGGAAGACTCTCCACTCCGGCACCGGTTAACGCAGGAGACGGTCCAGGCCGAGGATGGCTGGATGATCGTCCCCGACCGCCCGGGACTGGGAGTCACGCTGGACGAGGATTTCGTGGCTACTTACCGCATTGCCGAATCCGGCAGAGATATTGAATTTGGAGACACCCATGACGCGACGCGCTGAAACAGAATACCGTTACGAGAAACTCACCTGGCCCGACATCAATGATGCCGTGGAACTGGGAAAAGTCTGTGTGATCCCCTGTGGAGCCGTAGAACAACACGGCCACCATTTACCGCTGGACGTGGATATTGTCTGCCCCACCGCAATTGCCCGCGGTGCCGGTCAACAGGTTCCTGGCCAGATGCTGGTTTTGCCCACCGTCTGCTATGGATACACGGGCCATGTCATGGACTTTCCCGGCACCATTAACAACGACACCCAGCACTTCATCGAGCATGTCCTGGATATCACGCGATCGTTGGCCTACCACGGTTTCAAGAAAATCTACCTGCTCAATGGCCACGGTTCGAACATGCCCAACCTGGACCTGGTAGCTCGTCGGACCAACCTGGAAACGGATGCCGAATGCCTTCTTTCCGCGTGGTGGCAACTGTTAAGTGTCGATCCGGATTTCCTGCCTGGCTGGCGTGAGAGTCATTTCCCAGGTGGTTGTTCGCATGCCGGGGAACTGGAGACTTCGGTCTACCTGCACCTGGATCGTGACAACGTACGAGAAGACAAGATCCAGAGTGGAACGATCAGTTTCAACGACGAGGAATCTCCTTACCTCTATACCGATCTGTTCGGTGTAGGTGCTGCAGCCCTGACATCATGGACCAGCAGTTACAGTGAAACGGGAGTCCTGGGCGATGCCGAGGCAGCGACTGCAGAAAAGGGGAAAGCTGCATACGAGGAAGCGGTCAGGCAACTGGTCAACATTGTCAACTGGTTTAAAGAACGTCCCTGCGACCAGCGGCGAGAAAATCACCGCCAGGCACCAACGATTCCCATTCCCTGGAAGCAACAGCCCATGGCTTGAGTCAATTGCGTAATGCACCGGATAGCGCATACGCCAGCGGGATCAATATGAACAGTGGAAACCAGGCGGCCAGGGCAGGAGTGAACAGGAAGCCATGGTCACCGAACGCATGGCAGGTAATGATCAGCAGGTAGAAAAAAACCACCATCAGGAAACAGGAACCAGCTGCCACCAGCAGGTTTTTCCTGCGTCGTCTCAACAGCAGAGGCAAGGCCAGGAAGATCAATGTCATGTCCAGCACCGGCTTCACGAATCGACTGTGGATTGTCACGCGTACGTTGGTTCCATGCTGAATACTTTCATTACGCAATTCGCTCACCAGTTGGCTGGAGGCCGTGTATCGATGCCAGCCATTACCTGCTGTTAACTGGTCAAAATGTACGTTACTGGCTACGAAACAGTCTCCCGGCTGCAGCCATTCAGTATCCTTGGGACTCCAGATGACGGGGGTTTCCTGGAGGTAAGCCGTATCCAGTTCCGCCAGGTTTTCCGGATCACTCACCTGTTTCAGCAGGTAACCACCGGGACGTTCCGGCGAAGGTTCCATGTAGAGAGCACGCTGGGCCACCAGGCGATACTCGAACTGCCCGATGGGAGCGTGCAGGCGGAAATTGGGATCCGTGATTTGCTGGTCCCTGGCATACGCATGCTTCCCCCCAATAAGGATATCGGTGCGTGTATCATGCCGGGGACGAATCGTACGTGGCTTCGTACCGTTCCAGTCCTGGGCCGTGCGGGTTAACTGGTGGCGATAAGCAGGAATGACCAGTTCACGGTTAAAAATGGACAGAATGCTCAACAGGCAGGCTGCGATGACCAGCGGCTTCACGACCCGCCAGCGACTAATCCCAAGTGACTGGGTGGCCGTCAGTTCGTTGTTCTTTTCCAACCAGGTGATCGTGAAAAT
>JAZADA010000264.1:0-16086 GCA_036124135.1 Planctomycetota bacterium
CTTCCGGCATACTGCCCCCGTTGGTATCACACAGCACGATCAGTCGCGCCCCTCCTCTCGCAGCTGCCAACAGGGTCTGCCCTGCATACTCTGGATTACCTTTCCAGCCATCAAAGAAATGTTCCGCATCGTAAATCACCTCGCGGTCCATGCCTGCCAGGAACTGAACACTGTCAGCAATCATGGCCAGGTTTTCTTCCAGTGTTACTCGCAAGACTTCCGTTGCATGAAAGTCCCATGTTTTCCCCACTACCGTGCAGACGGGAGACCCGGCATTGGCCAGGGCGAGCATCCCGGGATCGTCCTGGGCCGAGATTCCTTTGCGGCGTGTCATACCAAATGCACAGACCTTGGCATGCTGCAGGTCCAACTGCTGAATCCTGGCAAAATATTCCGCGTCTTTTTCGTTTGACAACGGATAGCCACCCTCAACATAATCCACGCCCATCTCGTCAAGACGCTTGGTGATCTGCAGCTTGTCCTGCAACGACAAGCTGACCCCCTCTCCCTGCGTCCCGTCACGTAACGTCGTGTCGTAGATTTGTATCGATCGCATTATTTCTTCTTACCTTGAACCTCAACAAAAAAACCCGAGACCCGTGGTGAGTCTCGGGGCAAATGTCCGCGCCATCCATGTTAGCTGCCCGCAAACCCTTCACACCTGGATGACCGTTGCTTGATCATGACTTCCTGGCAGGAGTTCGTACTCGTTTACCCTGTGGCCAACGGGCTCAAAACACTGCACACGATTCACTATAAGTCCGATACCCACCAACGTCAACGCAACGAAAGAACCGGTCTTCTACCACCCGACCACGTCAACTTTGCATCGCCCTGACATCATTCTTCCTCGCCTTCTTCCTCGTACTCTTCGTCCTCGCCGTCTTCCTCGTACTCTTCGTCCTCGTCGTCTTCCTCGCCGTCTTCTTCAGCCTCTTCGTCCTCTTCTTCCTCGTACTCTTCGTCGTCTTCTACAGCATCTTCGACCTCTTCGTCTTCGTACTCCGCCTCTACCTCATCCTCTTCTTCCAGCTCTGCTGCGTCATCTTCATGAGCAATTTCTTCTTCCTCGAAATCGTCTTCATAGCCACCGGCCTCTTCAATAATCTCGTCCGCCAGTTGAGCAGCGACACTCATGGCTCCAACGGATCCAGGAACACCAGCAGTGGTTTCCTGGTTCCACTGCGTCTCAAGCGGTGCAGCAGCATCCGTCGACTCATCTCCCTGACCTGCCTGTAAAGCTTCCCACTCTTCCATGGTCATCAGGATCTCCCGTGCCTGGGAGCCAGCGTACTCACCCACGATCCCGTCTTCAGCCATGTAGTCAATAAGCCGGGCAGCTCGGCCATACCCAATTCCAAGATTGCGTTGCAACAGCGAGACACTACCGCGACCTTCGCGTATCACGATATCGACTGCTGAATCGTAGAGTTCATCCGCCTTACGTGATCCTCCCTCTGCCGCGTTCTCTCCCGGTGCGACCTTGAGGTTCACCAATTCGTGCACAAAGTTCTGTTCCCCGGTACTCACGCTATCCACCACGGAAACGATTTCGTCATCACTAAGGTAAGTCCCCTGTCCTCGCAACAGCGTACTGGTACCTGGCCATAGGAAGAGCATATCGCCATTCCCAAGTAGTTTGTCAGCGCCGGTTTCGTCAAGGATCACGCGGCTATCGATACGACTGGCAACCTGGAATGAAATCCTGGCCGGCAGATTAGATTTAATCAGACCGGTAATAACATCAACCGTCGGTTTCTGCGTCGCCAGGATAAGGTGAATACCGACCGCACGGCTCTTCTGGGCCAACCGGATAATATGGTGCTCCACGTCTTTACCAGCGGTCATCATCAGGTCAGCGATTTCATCTGCAATGATCACGATGAACGGAAGTCGCCGCGGAATATCCTGCCGTTCTTGCTCCGTCTCCGGTTGCAGGCGCTCCATCAATTGTTCTTCGGTCAATTGGTTATAGCGACTGACATGACGCACACCGGCACGGGCCAGCAGGCTGTAACGTTCTTCCATTTTTTCAACGGCCCAGGCCAGGATCGCTTCAGCCTTCTTCATCTCGGTAACGACCGGATGCATAAGATGTGGCAGTCGCCCATAGCCAGACAATTCGACCATTTTCGGATCGATCATCAACATCCGAACTTCATCCGGACGACGAGCCATCAGGATCGAACAGATAATGGAATTCAGGCACACACTTTTACCGGTACCGGTCCGCCCTGCGATCAGCAGGTGAGGCATGGTCGTCAGGTCAAATGTTAGTGGATTACCCGACACATCCTTGCCCAGGAAAATCGGGATCTGCATCTTGTTGGCTTTTGCACCTGTTTCTTCGATCACCTCACGTAAGCGAACAATCTGCTGCGACTCGTTGGGAACTTCGATTCCCACGGTATTTTTACCGGGAATCGGAGCAACGATGCGAACACTGGGAACACGCAACGCGATCGCCACGTCATCTGCCAAACCTGAGATTTTCGACAGTCTCAAACCAGCTTCCAGTTCAACTTCGTACTGGGCGATTACCGGCCCGGTCTCGACTTCCACGACCTTCACTCGGAATCCAAAATTAGCAAATGTCTTCTCCAGCAACTTGGCTTTCCTGCGTACTTCCCTGGCCTGTTCTTCGAAATGCATCTCGTCCGCAGGCAATAACAGTTCATTGCCTGGCAACTCGTAATCCAACTGTGCTTCGACTCGACTGGCTTCCTCCAACGACTCGATCACTTCTTCACGTTCACTTTTCTGCTTTTTCCTGCGAATGGGGAAACCGGCTTTCCGCATTGATCGCTTCGACTTACGTTTCCCCTTCTTGGTCGATTCAGCTTCCGACTCGGCCGTAACCGGATCCTCGATTGGCGCATCAGCATCAACCTCTTCAACTTCCCCATCAGCTCCCAGCTTTTTGCCGCTGACGAGCACTGGCATTTCTTCTTCCAACGCCTCCTCTTCCTCTTCTTCTTCCTCTTCCTCGTATTCCTCTTCTTCTTCCTCGTACTCTTCCTCTTCCTCGTATTCCTGCTCGTATTCGGCAGCGTCGTCGAGTTCACCCTGCCTTGCTGCCTGGCGGACCATCAACCAGCGAACCGAGCGGAAGGCAAAGCGAAGCACTGCAAAACCGGTACGGCGGACCATACCAACCAACGCATAATCGGTTGCCAGCAACAAGCCTCCACAAATCAGGCTGACGGCCAGGATCAATCCTCCGGCCGTAGCAAAATATTCCAGCAGGACAGTCTTGCCCAATACACCCAGGTAACCGCCTGAACCGATCATCGGCCCCGGAGACAGGTGGGGAACCATGATGGCAAATACCGTGGTGAGTCCGACCAGGGAAGCAAACCATCCCAGCGAACGCACGATAGGAGCATCGATTTCTCGCCGTCTCAACAAGAGGACATCCAGGATGGCAATGGATAATACGAAGTAGAAAGCTCCCAGTCCCACCGTGGTAAAAAGCAACTCGGCAGTCAACGCGCCCCAGCGCCCACAGGCATTACTAACCTCTGTGGACGGTGGATAGACCAATACATCACTCTGGTACCAACTGTTGAAAGGACGAATCAATTCCCCAACAGGGTCAGCAGGTTCGTAGGTACACAGGGAGAGCGCCAGGAAGACAACACCACCACAAAGACCTATGGCGAACAGGTCTGTTTTTAAATCACGTTGTGCTGACATGGATGACTACTTATCCCACCCGGGGGGGAGGCCAACGGTTTATTACCGGGCGTTGGCAAGCCTCGTTTGCATCCATGCTTCACTACAATTCCTGATCGAATGCGACGTGAATTCCACGGTAGCGATCCATCCTCACGATGGATCGTCGCGCAATAAAACACCTTCCGCTAAACGGTTCGCATGCCCTATTTCTCGACTCCCAACCGGACCGGTATTGATCTTTCGCTGGCGGGTCGTTGCTACTTACCTGGAATGCGTGAAAAGCATCTTCGATCCTGCTGGTACAATCGTTAGTGCTGGAACCGAGGTGCAGAAATTCTATCCATCTGCGGCAGGATGACCAGAAACCTTTCCGAGGTTTTCATGGACACCCCGCTGGTGGTTGCCGATTCTAAGGATCCTAGCGATCAGATCGACAGGCTGCAGATGAAACGGTGGCCCTGGTAATCAGCGTGCGATGAGATTGGGAGAGGGACGCCAGCAGCCGGCCCCCGATTCAACCAGGATTGCCAACAGGTTGTTGTCACGGTCACGCAGGGCAATTTCGGGCCCCTGACTGGATGAAGGTAACTGGATCAGCTGTCCCAGTTCAACCTTGTCCAGGAGATCTTGTTCCAGCACGACCGAGGGCAAGTCTTCCACCGCTCGACCAGCCGGCAAGAGATGCCGGGAGATCTCCTGTCGTCCAAGGCTGTCCAGCGCCAGGGACTGGTCCAGCTTAAAGGAACCTATCGAACAACGTACGAGTGATTCCATCACGGCAGCTGTTCCCAGGTCCTGGGCCAGGTCACGTCCCAGGGAACGAACATAGGTACCTGTTCCACAAGAAATCGTCAGTTGCAGCTGCGGAAAGGCATAATGTTCAAGCTGGATGTCGTAAACCTGGACTGGACGCGGCTCAAGCACAACATCCTGCCCCTTGCGAGCCAATGCGTACGCCCGCTGACCTTTGACCTTCAGAGCTGAAAAGGCCGGTGGTCGCTGCTGAATTTCTCCGATGAATCGAGGGAGACGCTCCAGGATCTGGTCGTGCGTAGGCACGGATGCCTCTGGCACCTGTCGAACCTGCCCCAGGATATCCTCCGTGTCACTTTCGAACCCCAGGCGGAAGGACGCCCGATACAACTTGGGCATCCGTTGGACGTATTTCATCAAGCGTGTGGCTTTGCCGATGCCAATCACCAGGACACCACTGGCGAGGGGATCCAGGGTACCAGCGTGCCCCACCTTCAACGGTTTCAAGAGACGCTGCACATGGGTTACGGCATCACGTGAAGTGACGCCCACAGGCTTGTGAACATTCAACAATCCCAGCATGTCCATAACCTGTCCGGATGACATCAACCTAGTTTTCCCCTGGCAGCAATACTTGAAAAGCCCGATTTGGGGAATTTCCCGATCTCTTGCCACTATAACGAGCCTCCTGACCACTGCAACTGCTCACCACGGGATCACGAACGAGCCACGGAAGCGGCCTGGGACCGTTTCCCCTAAGCCCACCGAGGAGCTATAACAGAAGAAGTGCCTCCTGGACGGGGGATTGCCCTGAGTAACGACTTTTTAATTGAGTAACGATGACTGATAAACTTCCGGTACCAGACATCCGCATGCGGCGACTGAGGTATCATCCGGCGGTACGCAGGTTGCTGCAGGCAACCAGGCTTGATCCAAGCAAGCTAATCCTGCCATTGTTCGTACGTTCTGGTGAACAACTACGGCACGAGATCTCGACGATGCCAGGCCAGTTTCAGCTATCGATTGATGAGTTGATTGTCGAGGCACAAGAAGCCTTGCAACTGGGATTGGGTGGCATTCTGCTGTTTGGTGTACCGGACGAAAAAGATGCTACGGGTTCCGACTCTTACTCTGAGCAGGGGATTGTTCAACGTGCGCTTGGTGCCGTCAAGGAAGCGGTGCCGGAACTATTGGTCATCACGGATCTTTGTTTTTGCGAGTACACCGATCACGGACATTGTGGGGTGATTCATGAAACTGCCGGTCGCACTGACGTAGACAACGATGCCACATTGACGATGCTGGGCCAACAGGCCGTGAGTCACGCCCAGGCGGGTGCCGACATGGTCGCACCCAGCGGCATGATGGATGGTATGGTCGAGGCGATCCGCACGGCCCTGGATGACGCCGGTTTTAATCACCTGCCATTGATGAGCTACGCTGCCAAGTATGCGAGTTCATTTTATGGACCCTTTCGCGAGGCGGCCGAAAGCACGCCCCAATTCGGAGATCGACGCTCTTACCAAATGGATCCAGCTGCGTTGGCCGAGCAAGCCTTACGAGAAGTGGAACTGGACCTGGCGGAGGGTGCCGACCTGATTATGGTCAAGCCAGCGATGGCCTACCTCGATATCGTGCGGCAGGTAAGGGACACATTCCCTGGTATTCCGTTGGCTACGTACAACGTGTCCGGGGAATACAGCATGGTCAAGGCCGCCGCCGAAAAGGGTTGGATCGATGAAAAATCGGTTGTTTGCGAATCGTTGCTGGCCATGCATCGAGCTGGAGCAGACATCCTGCTTACCTACTGGGCCAAGGATGTCGCCCGCTGGCTCGGCTCATGAAGCCAGCGATGGCCTGAGCTTCCTCGCCGCTGGTCGAGCACTCCCACTGACAAACACAACTTAAAACTATTTCCTGATCTCGCCACACGGACGTCTCATGAAAACTGAAAACAGTAAAGCTCTCTTCGAAGCAGCCCAGCAACTCATGCCTGGTGGCGTCAACAGCCCGGCACGAGCCTTTGGTGCCGTGGGAAACCACCCCGTTATCATCGACCGTGCCGAGGGTGCTCACCTGCATGACGTGGATGGAAATCAGTACCTGGACTACATCGGTTCCTGGGGCCCGATGATCCTGGGACATTGTCATCCTGCCGTCAAGACAGCCCTGCACGAGGCCGTGGATCGTGGCACCAGTTACGGTGCACCGACGCATGCCGAAAATACGCTTGCGGAACTTGTCATCGAAGCCGTACCCAGCGTGGAGAAAGGCCGCCTTGTGAACTCGGGAACAGAAGCGACGATGAGCGCGATCCGACTTGCACGTGGCTACACTGGCCGAGACCTAATCATCAAGTTTTCCGGAAATTACCATGGGCACGTTGACAGCCTGCTGGTCGCAGCAGGCAGTAGCGCTGCAACCCTGTCCGTCCCCAATTCACCCGGCGTGACCGCCGGTACCAGCCAGGATACGCTGATCCTTGAATACAACGATTGCCAGCAAGTTGTCGACGCGTTTTCGCAACACGGAAGTCAAATTGCTGCCGTGATCATGGAACCCGTCGTGGGTAACATGGGCTGTGTCATTCCCAGCGCATCGTTCCTGGAAACCGTCCGCCGAGAAACCGCATCCCACGACGCATTGCTTATCTTCGACGAAGTCATGACAGGATTCCGTGTGGCCCTGGGTGGTGCCCAGCAACTCTTTGGTATCACGCCGGATCTGACAACACTCGGAAAAATCGTGGGGGGCGGCATGCCCATCGGAGCCTACGGAGGACGCCGCGAGATCATGGATCATGTCCTCCCCGTCGGCGAAGTCTTCCAGGCGGGGACCCTGAGTGGCAACCCGCTGGCCACGGCCGCTGGCATTGCCACCTTACAAACACTGAAAACAGAGGATCCTTATGGTCAGCTCGATCAGCGCGGCCAGCAGTTGGCCGAAGGCCTGACCGCTGCTGCTACCGCCGCCGGCCTGCCGGCCCACGTACAGCGTGTCGGCAGTATGCTGACCCTGTTCTTCCACGACGAGCCGATCCATAGCTGGCAACAGGCAAGCAAATGCAACACCGAACAATTTGCCCGCTTCTTCTGGGGAATGCTGCAACGTGGAAGCTACTGGCCATGCAGCCAGTACGAAGCCCTTTTCGTATCAACCTGCCATACTACTGCTGACATCGACACCACGATTGCAGCAGCCCACGAAGCCCTTGCAGAACTCTGACAACGGCACCCTCCTCAACAAGCTCCCCATCAACCGGTTTCTCGTTTCTCTTCTGCCGCACTACGTCGGTAATAGGCAGGCCGCAGCGAGAAGATCTGGTCACGCAACGCCTTTTCCGAGAACTCCTCCGTGGGTAAAGAGCGTTCAGCCAGTCTCGCCACGCCAGCGGCACGTGGCCTGCACAGCGATGGTTCCACGATCGTTACCGTGGATGGTAATTTCGTCTCCACGAGCGAAAGTCCTGGACCGGATACGGAACATCCTGACGCCAGTTGATTCAGCCACGATTCACGATCGACCAGGTGGGTAGACTCCATGAACTGGCATGACGTTGCTGTGGAAGCTGAAAATGTCGCAGCAAAAAACTGTTCGCGATGCGCATTCATCACAACTGCCAACGGCTGTGCGAGATCCGCAGTCGTTACAGCCGCTTCAGGATCCAATGGATAAAACGACTGTTCTGCAATCACTTCCAGCGTGTTGACTCCGACGACCGGCACCTGCTGGGCGTAGGCAAAAGTCTTTGCCGTAGTCAGTCCGACCCGCAAACCGGTAAACGAGCCAGGGCCCTGGCTCACCGCCACCAGTTGCACGTCTTTCGGTCTCCAACCATGTTCATCCAGTACTTGCTGGACTGTTGAAAGCAGGAAGCGGGCAATACGACGTTCAGCCACGATGCATTGCTCTGCCTGCAGGGAGCCACCTTCCCAGAGAGCTACAGACGCCTGATTGGTACTCGTTTCCAATGCCAAGATCCGCACAGCCAGTAACCCTTCACATATCGCCATCGGGGAGCAAAATCAAACCAATCATCCATCAAGAGATACCCACCAGATTTCTCTCCAGTACGGTCATCGCGTGCTGGCTGTCTCAGACCCTGATGGTTCCTCCTGGAAGTCCAACTTGCCACACGTTTTCTCTGGGAGCAAGGGGACAACCTGCCTTGACCCGCGCCCAGAGCCATCCTAGACTCCCCTAGTGGCAATCATATTCGAAATTGTGCTAATACTGCGACAGGATCGAGTATAATGTCGTTTACAGGATGTGATTTGGCGTTTTCTGCTTGAATGATGGTAACTGGGAAAGGTGCTCCAGGTGAGACGAGCCCTGATTAGTGATATTCACGGTAATTTGGAAGCTCTCGAGGCGGTATTGGCTGACATTGAGCAGCAGAATATCGACGAGATCTTTTGTCTTGGCGATATCGTTGGCTACGGCCCCAATCCACGAGAATGCCTCGACAAGGTGATCGAGATCTCCCGGGTAACTATCCTGGGCAACCATGACCAGGCGGTCCTCTTTGATCCTGATGGTTTTAATCCGGTGGCCTTGCAGGCAGTTTTCTGGACGCGGGATCAACTGGATCTTGCACTTGGCCATGCCGACCAAAACAATCGTCGCTGGGATTTCCTGGGAGAACTACCCCGTACCCACGAGGAAGGTGATTACCTTTTCGTACATGGAAGCGCACGCGAGCCAACCAACGAATATGTCTTCCCGGAAGACATCTATAACATGGCCAAGATGAATGATCTGTTTGGACGTATTACACGTTATGCATTCCAGGGCCATACTCATATCCCGGGTATTTTTCGGGTAGGACCGGACTTTATTCAACCCGAGGATTTTGGCTACGAATATGCACTGACCGATGAAAAAATCATGTGCAACGTGGGTTCGGTAGGACAACCGCGCGATGAAGATCCTCGTGCCTGCTATGCAATCCTGGATGATGAAACGCAGGCCATCACTTTTCGCCGGATCGACTACCCGTTCGACGTAACCGCAGAAAAAATCTACAATATCCCTAGTCTCGATAACATGCTGGGGAACCGACTCAAGCAGGGGCGGTAACGTAAGGTAGAATAGCTTGAAACGCGCCATCCTGAGTGACATTCATGGAAACCTAGAAGCGTTAGAAGCGGTTCTGGAAGATATCCAGGGGCAGGGGATTTCAACGATCCACTGCCTTGGCGACATCATTGGTTATGGCCCCAATCCCTTGCAGTGCATTGATCACGCACTGGCATTTGATACCTGCATCCTGGGCAACCATGACCAGGCCGCCCTGTTTGACCCGGAAGGTTTCAGCAGTGGAGCCCAGAAAGCCATCTTCTGGACACGTCAACAACTGGAAACCGGCTCCAGCGATTCTGCTGCGACCTTGAAACGATGGAATTTCCTCGCCGAACTTCCCTGGATCCACCGGGACAACAGCATCATGTACGTGCATGGTTCGGCCCGCAATCCGCTGAACGAATACGTCTTTCCCGAAGATATTCACAACACCGCCAAGATGGAAAAAATATTTGCCCTGGTAGGGCAATACTGCTTCCAGGGGCACACGCATATCCCAGGGGTATTCACGGAACAGATGCAGTTCCATGCTCCCCCGGATCTGGATCACCAGTACTCCCTGGAAAAGGAAAAAGTCCTGGTCAATGTTGGCAGCGTAGGACAGCCACGGGACGGTCATTCCACAGCATCATACGTGATCCTGGAAGACACCCATGTGCAATTCCGGCGCGTTGAGTATGATCTGGAAGCCACGATCAAAAAGATCCAGGACATTCCTGAGCTCGACAATTTCCTGGGATCTCGGCTGCGTGAAGGGCGCTAAAACGCCACCGAGCATTGATATTATTGCTTCCAGGGGGCATGACCGGGAGCCAGAATACGCTATCATATCGTGATTCTGGGAAATGCGGTGCAAACCACCTGCAGGACTTCTTAACGCACCCGCCCGGGTCATCTTACAGCTCTGCAATGAAGGCATAGACGGCAGTGGAAATCAGACGCTTGCTCTTATTCGTAGTCCTGGCAACGGCCATTCTCATTATTAGCGATAATGTGAATAGGCGGCTCTTTCCGCCAGCACCCGAGCAACCGCAACCTGTCGCCGGACCGGCTGAACCTGCCCCCAAACCTAAGCCGGCTGAACCAAAGGATCCCGTCCAACCTGAGCAACCTGGCGAAGAACCCGGGGACAAACCTGTTGCCCCACCGAAGATCGTTGTCAAGGAACCTCGAGTTCGTCATGCCCTGGGTTCTCTTGACCCCCAATCGAAATATCCACTGGTCATCTACCTGGATAGCCAGGGAGCTGCCGTAGAACGTGTTGAACTGGTGGAGCGTGATGGCAAGCAACGTTTCAAGTATCGCAACCTGCTCAAGCAATCCGGTTACCTGGGACACCTGGCACTCAGCGATGAAAAAAACGGCGGTTGTCGCATCAACCTGGTGGTCCCCGGATCGCCGGCATCCCAGGCAGAGTCTCCGGATGTAAAGTCGCGGGGACTAAAACCGGGTGATGTCATTTCCCAGGTCGGTACGACATCGGTAGCCAACCAGGACGAGTTCCTGAAATCCATGAACGGATTTTCCCCTGGGGAGACCGTGAAACTCCAGGTACAGCGTAGCACGGGCGAAGAGACGTCACCGTTGACTTTTACAGCCACGTTGACAGAGAACCCCATGGAATTGATCGCACCGAAGCAACATTTGAGTGCCAACATGTTCGCCGACGACGGAATCGTTCCATCCTTCCTGATGGGTCTCAATACCGCCGAGCAATTGAGCGTATCCGGCGTTGAAAAAGAGGTCCAGGATCTCCCATCCTTACGAACTGGCAACTGGAAAGCACAGGTACTCAAGGGACCCGCGATCGAATTCCGTTTCCTGATCGATGAGCCCACCGCCAAGAAACATGGACTCGAAGGTGCCCTGGAGATCACCAAACGCTATACCCTGACGGATCGTTATCATCTCGATCTGAACATCACCGTACACAACCTCGCAGCGACTGCACAAAAAGTCGCCTATCGCCTGGATGGCCCTAACGGATTACCACTGGAAGGCTGGTGGTACAGCAACAAGGTGCATCCCAAGATGTTTCGGATCGCCGGTTCTCGCGACATCATCTGGAGGAAACCTGGTGGTTCCCAGTTCATGCACGGTGGAGCAGCCATTCACAAGGAGCGGAAAGCTAATCCCAAGTTGCCCGGTGACTCTATTGCCGGCAACAGCAAGGACACCGACAGCCTCGACTATATCGGTGTTGATACACAGTACTTTGCCGCCATCCTGATGAACCAGCAAAAGGAAGAAGCCACCAACCTGCAATCGTTCGCGGTAAAGAATGCAGCAACCTTCCAGGTGGGTGAAGTTACCGAATTGAAGGGCAAGAATGTTCGCACGGTGAACAGTTCGTTCTACGTCGTCAGCCCTGAATACAAAATCGGCACCGGCAAGAAGAAAACTTCTAGTTACCGGATTTTCCTGGGGCCCAAGCACAAAAAGATTCTCAAGGACTACGGCCTGCAAACCGCGATCGAATACGGATGGTTTTCCTGGGTTGTCAAACCGATGTCCACGATCCTCCATCTTTTTTATGCCATCGTAGGTAATTTCGGTATCGCGATCGTCATGTTAACCATCGTTGTTCGCGGCGCCATGTTCCCGATTAGCCGCAAGGCTACACGTGGCGCCCAGATGATGCAGTTCCTGGCTCCGGAGATGAAAAAAATCACGGAGAAATATAAGAACGACATGGAAAAACGTTCACGGGCTCAAAGGGAACTGTTCGGCCGGTACAACTACAATCCATTCAGCGGATGCCTGCTGATGTTCTTTCAGCTACCTGTCTTTATCGGCCTCTATCGCTGCCTGTCAGTCGACATTGAACTGCGAGACGCACCGCTTATCAGCGGCATTGCCTGGTGCAGCAACCTGGCTGCTCCCGACATGTTCTGGCACTGGGAATCAATGGGCTGGGACATGATCACCAGCCGCGCAACCGGCTGGCTGGGCCCTTTCTTTAATATCCTGCCCATCATTACGATTACCCTGTTTATCCTTCAGCAGAAAATGTTCACTCCGCCGGCCACCGACGACCAAACACGCATGCAACAGAAGATGATGAAATACATGAGGGTCTTCATGGGAATCCTTTTTTTCAAGGTCGCCAGTGGACTCTGCCTGTACTTCATCATTTCCAGTGCCTGGGGAATTGCAGAACGTAAACTGTTACCGAAGGTGGGAACACCAGAGGAGATTGCAGCCCGAGCCCGGGAAAAGGTTGTGCGTTCTGGTAAGAAGCAATCCCAGCGCAATGAAAATGGTCGGCAAAAACCGGTCCGCAAGAAGAAGGGCAAGAACAAGAGGTAATCGCCCATGTCGTTTCCCATCGACGATGTGATTACTGCGGTAGCCTCGGCGCCAGGCCCAGCCCCACGCGGCATCGTACGCATGAGTGGCCCCCAGACGCTGACCGTCCTGGCGGATTGTTTTCCAACTATCCGTGAAAATCTGTCGAAGGCTTGCACGGCCCAGGTCATCCCGGGCAACCTGGAACTGGCAAGCGATCTACCGCCACTCCCCTGCCAAGTCTATTTCTGGCCGGATCAACGTAGTTATACCCGGCAACCTTCCGCGGAACTTCATCTCGCCGGCTCACCACCCTTACTGGAAGCCACCGTCGAAAAACTCTGTCAACATGGAGCGAGGTTGGCTGAACCTGGTGAATTCACGATGCGATCGTTCCTTGCTGGCCGCCTCGACCTGACCCAGGCCGAGGCTGTGCTGGGCGTTATTGACGCTGTCAATCAACGTGAACTTGATGTCGCACTCACCCAACTGGCAGGCGGGTTAGCAACACCTCTGCACCATCTCCGCGAACAACTCCTCGAACTCCTGGCTCACCTGGAAGCAGGCCTGGATTTTGTCGAGGAAGACATCGAGTTTATTTCGGCGGAATCAATGGACCAGCAACTGGCTGCCATCGACCAGGCAATGCAAAGCACCCTTCAACAAATCGACGGACGCAGTGCACCCGACACGACCATGCGAGTCGTCCTCCGCGGCTCTCCAAACGTCGGCAAGAGCAGCCTGCTTAACGCTCTCGCCGGTGCATCCACCGCACTCGTGTCCGACGAACAAGGAACGACCCGGGACTACCTCACCCACCGCTGCGAGATCAATTCTCTCCCTTGCCTCTTGGTAGATACCGCTGGAGCCACCCCTGTTTCCGAGGAAGATCGTGTTGGCCAGGACGCCCAGGACCTGGGCAATAAACAGGCCCGCCAGGCTACCCTGGAACTCTTTTGCATTGATAGCACTCGGCCACTCACTCGCTGGGAAGAGCAACAACTGACCCGTGGCCACGAGGTCAATTTTATTCCCGTGATGACCAAGGTCGATCTCGCCACTCCCACTGAAACACCTTTCCAGGCAATCCCCACCAGTAGCGCAACCGGTAGCGGCCTTGAGCAGTTACGACAGGCTATCTATGACAACTTGTCGCATGCGTCTGGTGGAAATAGTCCTGTCGTCCACGATACCCTCCTCCGCTGTCGCGAAAGCCTTCGACTCGGCAATGCCAGTATTCTACGGGCTCGACAACTGACCAGCAGTGGACAGGGCGACGAGTTAATCGCCGTTGAATTACGTGTCGCCCTGGATGAACTCGGCAAGGTCGTCGGAGCCGTTTACACGGATGATCTGCTGGACCAGATTTTCAGTCGCTTTTGCATTGGCAAATAGATCCCCCGGGACCTACGAAAAAAGCCCGGCCAAAGCCGGGCTTTTTCGTGACCAGGAAGTTCTGCGCGGAACGCAGAGCTTTTCAACTACTTCTTCTCGTTTTCTTGACTCTCTTCGTCTTTGTCATCGGACCTCAACTCCGTCGCTGGATTATTCACAGCTTCGGGCGTATCCGATTGCGGCTTTGCCGGCTCGGGATCCGACTGGGAGTTCTCAGCCAACTGCCGGGAAACTTCCTTGCTCACCTGACTGGCTACCTGGCTCGGCACTGCCTCCAGGGTGGTTGTTACCTTGGCCTGAAGAGCTTTCGCCCTGCCAGCAAGACCCTTTGCCTGCTCAGCAAAGCCCTTGTCCAACTTGACCAGTGCCGTGTCAATCTGCTGCCGCAGTTTTTCTGATTCCGTCCCTACTGACTTACCGATCAGCTTGCGATGATTTCTAAGCGTTTTCTTGGCCTGTGCTTCCATCGCCGCCATTTGCTTCTGAACCTGCTCATCCAGACGCTTCGCTTCGGCAGCCACAAGACGCTGGGCGTCTTTCTCTAACTGAACAACCGTCTCCTGAACTTGGGTTTTCAGCTTCTGGGCTTCTGCAACCATATGAGCTCGCGTCTCTTTTTGGAGAGCCTGCTTAGCCGCTTTCACCTGGCTCGTTAACTTGTTGTCCAGGTTGGTCATGCCCGCCTGAAACCGCTGCTTCAGCTGAGCAGATTCACTGGCAAACTGACCGTCCAGCTTTTTCGATGCTCGCGCTACATCCGCATCAAGCTTAGCCGTTAACTCGCCAGAAAGCTGCTCGTGAAGCTCTCCGTGTAATTCCGCTTTACGACGTTCCCAGCGGCGACGAAACAGTTGCGCCGAGGCTGATTCCGTAATAGCAGTGATCGTAATCACCATGATCGCTAGTGTCATGATTTGTTTTTTCATCATCCAAACTCCTCGGAGGTTACCTGGTCTATAACCAAAACTGATTCGAAATCTAACGTAGGGCGTAAATTAACTCACCCCTGCTCTAATGCCAATGCAATCGCTATTTTTTAGCTTAAATCGCTAATCTTCAACCTTACTAGTAATCGATATGAATTCCCTGGAAACTCCACTTTAACATAAGCACCCTGTATTTAACACAAATATTACCTAAACCATACGCTTTGACATCATACTGTTTCTGAGTCAATTCTCTGCAAAGTAGGGACACAGGCACCCCTCTTTCAGGTGGCCATGGACTCAAACTTCTCCTGCTTTTCGATTTTTCTCTAATCGTTACAACCGGAACTGCCGAAGTACGTCTGTCCCAACCAGTGCGGGATCAGTCCCAAACTCCCCCCCCAAGGACCCATTGGAACTATGCGGTTTTTCCCTCTACGATTGCACCAAGTCACCGTCGCATGCTGCTCCCTGGCCTGCAGCGTTACCTTTCTCTTAAACCTGGCTCAGGGAGCTCCGCCTTCCCGACAGCAAGCATCCAGTCGCACCTGGTCAAATTATGCGCGGACCCTGGAACCCAGTCGTGCTATCGCCCCCCGTTCCCTTCACCGTAACGCTACATTGCGAAATCAACAGACTTCCTGGCTCGACACAATCGACTCAGAATCGGTCCTTGTTGACAACGAAGGAGCCCATATTACGACAGCCACTTCGTCCTGCCAGAGCTGCCTAACAGGCTGCTGCAGCAGCCATCAACGAAGTTGCCAGACCTGGGTCCACCTGGACTACCTGCTTGGATGGCGGAAAGGGCAGCATGTACCTGCCCTGGTAACGACTAGCGTCGACGGAACCGCCATCGCTGATGCGGGTCAGCTTGGACTCGCCAGCACATCGATCTTGCTGGGCAATGAACAGCTAATCGATGGCCCAAGGCCGGGTGGACGCATTGATTTCGGTCGCTGGC
>JAZADA010000265.1:0-5111 GCA_036124135.1 Planctomycetota bacterium
TACGCCAGAAACGATCAACACTATAGCGGTGAAAACCACCGCCAAGGTGATCTCGAATCCCTCCCATTCCCATGCGATCAAGCGTGAAACGGAGCATCTTGAGCGCTTCCTCGGTATCCTTGCCGGCTGCTTTTTCCGTCCGCACCCGGTGAACCAGGAAAGCCAGGTTAGCCGGTTCAGGAAACTTGGGACGATCCGGGTTTGTCGGACTGTAGCCAAAACCACCAAACTGATCGTCAAACTGTTGGGCGAGAGCCTGCTGGGTCTGTTGCTGGAAATCTCCAGGCAGGTTGGTCTCCAGCGGCATCTGTCGCCCGTTCAATTCCTGCTTGATATATTCAGTCAACTGCCCGGCACTCTGTTCCACCTTGGCAGTATCCTTGGTCCATAATTCATTTATTTTATTGATCATGGTGAGGAAACCGGGCATCCCCTGTCGATCTCCGTCGCGTGCGGGAAAATAGGTACCGCCATAAAACGGGCGAGAATCAGGCAACATGAATACACTCATCGGCCAACCACCGCGACCATTGATTGCATAGACACTCGTCATATAGATCTTGTCTACATCCGGACGTTCCTCGCGATCCACCTTGATACAGACAAAATGCTTATTGAGGAATGCAGCAATTTCCTTGTCCAGAAACGACTCTCGCTCCATGACATGGCACCAATGGCAACTGGAATAACCCACGGAAAGAAAGATGACCTTTTTCTCTTTCTTCGCCTTGGCAAACGCTTCCGGTCCCCAGGGATACCAATCAACAGGATTATGGGCATGCATTAACAGGTAGGGGCTGGTCTCCTTGGCCAGCAGGTTCGTATGTTTCTTTTCCTCTTTCTTTTCTTCTTTCTTTTCTTCTTGCTTTTGCTGTGCCGGATCAGCCTGTGCATCCTGTCGAGAAAAACAGCCTCCGGCCAACAGCAAACTCACGCTGAGTAAGGCAATGACTCGGTGCCGCCACATGTTTTTAACAATGATTCTCATTCGTGCTCTCATGATTCACCTGCCAACGTGGTTACCATCAAGAAAATCCCGTAGCCGGGAGCCAGCCATCGTGACTAACTGTGATTTCTCAGGAACGTCTGGAAATCGTCATCATCATCCGTCGAATCGTTCTCGTCATCAGCCTCCGCGGAATCTTCCGATTCATCCTGGTCCGCTGACGGCGAAACCTTCAATTCAACTTCCTTCGATGGCGACGTACCCAGCGATTCGAGAATACGTTCCAAGGATTCAGTTTCAGATTCGACAGATTCGGCGTCACCGTCGTTCACGCCTCCTGAAGTCAACATGGCAGTCGTTCGACTGCTAAGAGGTTCATCAGGCCCCACGGTTAAATCGTCTGATTCGGAATCGGCAATCGAAAAAGACAAATCATCTTCGGCAACAGCTGCTGCCGGGTCTTCATAGACCGCACGAAATGTGACGGTCCCCACGGTCAACAAGCCGCCCGCAGGCAGCACGACATCTTCGATACGTTCATTGCCCACGTAGGTGCCATTCAGGGATCCGAGGTCACGAACATGCAACCGTCCCTCGTTGAGATAGATTTCGCAGTGTTCACGACTTACCAGCGGATGAGGCAACGTCACGGCTACAGAACGCCCTCTGCCAATCACGCTCGGCAGCGTCAAATCGATTTCACTCGGTTTGGCATCACCGCCAACAACAATTAGTTTGGGCTTCATGCGTCCACACGTTTTATGTCAAGTGACGTAAGCTGCATCCCCTGGAACCGAAAAACCGCCTCTAGGCCCATGGGATACTCTACTGGAAAGATATTTAACCTACTGGCATCACTCAGTTTATCCATCGAACGGAATGCTGACAATCAGCAACGCTATGGAAAACTAGCCGAGATCTTGCTCGAACTCTGTAAAAGCAGGCCTGCCGAAGACGGAAGTACCCTTGCAACTGGAGTTTACGCATTTATAATCCGATGTTTCAGGTCGTGGTTGTTTGCCAAGCAAAAGACCACGGGCTGGGGCAACCGATTTTCCTGTTGAAATGGGTTGCCCCAGGAAGTGAGACGCATGGTTTATGGACAGCAGGAAAGGACTGCGGGTGTAGCTCAGTTGGCAGAGCACAACGTTGCCAACGTTGTTGTCGTGGGTTCGAATCCCATCACCCGCTCTAGTTATTGTGATGCCCCACAGGCAGGATTGATTTCTTATCAGTCCTGCAATGTGGTGGCTGGACGTCAAATCCGGGCGTTGTTGAATTTACTGAGCTGAATTCACAATCCTCTAATTCAAACCGTAAGTAAAAGCGCATGACATCTTCAGACAGTGACATCGACGATCTTCCGCAAGATGATACGCTTGCTGAAAACACCGACTCGGAAACCTCTTCTGATGAGGATCAGGACCAAAAGCTCTCGCTTGAGGTCCAGATCGACGAGCCGAGTGCCTGCGAGCGACATATCACGGTCACGGTTTCTCGTGGTGATATTGACCGCTACCTGGACGACGCTTACGAGGAACTGGTTCCCAAGGCGGAGGTCCCGGGGTTTCGCATCGGACGGGCGCCTCGCAAGCTGGTCGAAACGCGTTTCAAAAAAGAAATTGGCGACCAGGTCAAGGGATCGGTCCTGATGGATGCCATGACGCAGGTGAACGAAGACCATGATTTCTCTGCAATCAGCGAACCGGACTTCGATTTTAATTCCATTGCCATGCCCGACGACGGAGATCTCACCTTCGAATTCAACGTGGAAGTTCGTCCCGAATTCGAGATGCCCGAGTGGAAGAAATTAAAGCTGGATCGTCAGCAACACGAATATACGCAGGATGAAGTCGAAGAACGCACACAGGAATTGCTGCAACGGTATGGAACCGTGGAAGCGCATGACGGTGAGATTGAGGCCACGGACATGGTCACAGTCGACATCACCTTCGCCGCTGATGGTGAAACACTTTCCACGATTGAGGGTCATACCTGCCCGGTCCGATCAACCTGTGTGCTGCGTGACGGTGAAATCCAGGATTTCGATAAACTACTCACGAAATCCAAAAAAGGAGATCTGAAGAAAACCACCGCGACCATCAGCGAGAACTGCGAAAAAGAGGAATTGCAGGGGAAGAGCGTGGACGTGGAAGTGAGTATCCAGGACGTTCAACGCATCAAGATCCCACAATTAACCAACGATTTCCTGGAAGAGCTCGGTGGGTTCGGCAGTACTGAAGAACTGCACTCGGTGGTACGTGAGGAATTAGAACGCCAACTGAAGTATCACCAGCAGCAACACTTGAGACAACAAATCACCGGGTTGCTGACGGAAGCTGCCAACTGGGAATTACCTCCCGCATTATTGAAACGACAGTCCAATCGTGAAATGCAGCGGATGATACTGGAATTGCAGGCCAGTGGTTTTTCTGATAACGATATCCGCAACCAGGCCAACCGATTACAGCATGACCTGATGGGCCGAACAGAAAAAGCACTCAAGGAACACTTCATCCTGGAAAAAATTGCCGAGGATCATGACCTGGAAGCTACCGCCGAAGATATTACCATTGAGCTCGGTATGATTGCTGCTCAACGCAATGAATCTCCACGACGAGTACGTGCTCGCCTGGAAAAACAGGGTGAAATGGATGCTCTTCAAAACCAGATCGTGGAACGCAAGGCGATCGACCTGATCACAGAACATGCCGATATCACCGACATCCCGCTCGAAGACACATCCAAGGAAACAAATCACGCAATTGACCACGCGATCAGTGGCCAATCCAAGGCATCTATTCCAGATGCCCAACATTCAGATGGAACGGAAGCAATCGAAGCACCGGCAGATTACACCTAGTAGGAAGCTCAACATCAGACGGCACTGCAAGGAATCAAGCAGTCCAGGATCTCGTCACCGTGATCCAACCGCATTGGCAAGGAGGAACCATACTGCCCACCAGGGGAAAGAGCTGCGAGTCGCTGACTCGTTAAACCTGGTATCCTCGCGAAGAAACAGCTTTACTTTCATGGCCTGGTTATCCTGCCATGACACGCAAACCGATTTTTAACCACAACCCGTTAACCAAACCACACACCCGACCCAAGGATCCCCTGAATATGATTGGTGGCTTTCCTGAACCTCTCCGTGATTCTCATGCCTACCAAAGCTACCAGCGTCAACGACAGTTGACACTGGGCGACCTGCTGCTGGAAAACCGTATCGTTTTTCTCCAGGGTGAGATCTATACCGGTAACGCCAATGAACTGGTGATGAAACTACTTTATCTCCAGAGCGAACATCGCAGGAAAGATATCCACTTTTACCTGAATTCACCCGGCGGTGACGTGGTTGCCACGCTGGCGATTTACGACACCATGCGTGTGCTCTCCTGTCCTGTTTCTACCTATTGCGTCGGCCAGGCTGCCAGTGGTGCCGCCGTGCTGTTAGCTGGCGGAACCAAGGGAAAACGATTCGCATTACCGCATGCACGAGTCATGATGCATCAACCCTATGGCGGGGTTAACGGGCAAATCAGTGATATCGAAATTCAAGCCAATGAAATTAATCGGAACCGGGAAATGCTCAACAAGATCCTGGCCGAACACACCGAACAAAGTATCGCGAAAATTCGCAAGGATACCGACCGCGATTTCTTCCTGAGTGCCGAGGAAGCAAAGAAATACGGCCTGGTGGATGAAATCCTCGTTAAGCCTTCAGCAGAAGACGAAGAAACCGCCTGATCCGCTCCCTGTCATAACACATAACAATCGCCTGTTTTAACCGGAGATCATCATTCGATGCCTGTCGTGCCCTATGTCGTCGAAAAATCAGGACGCGAAGAACGCGTCTTTGACATCTACAGCCGATTGCTCAAAGACCGAATCGTCTTCCTGGGATCGGGAGTCAACGATGAAGTAGCTAACTCCATCGTAGCCCAAATGCTCTTCCTCCAGTCTGATGATCCCAAGGCAGATATTCATTTCTACATCAATTCACCAGGTGGCAGTGTTAGCGCTGGCCTGGCAATTTACGATACCATGCAGTTCATCACCTGCGACGTGGCAACCTATTGCCTTGGACAGGCCGCTTCCATGGGAGCTGTCCTCCTGACCGCCGGCGCAGCCAAAAAACGCTATGCACTGCCCAATGCCCGCATCA
>JAZADA010000266.1:0-14165 GCA_036124135.1 Planctomycetota bacterium
AGACATTTCCGGTGAAAAGATCCTGGGCCTGGCCAGGGTGACTCCAGTACAAGTCGAAACAAAGAAGATGACGGTGCTGGATGTTAATGTTGAGGAGAAGGTAATCCTCGTGCGTGGGGAACATCCGGGCATTTCGATGACCGGGTTGCTTCTGACCGGGCAAGCATCACAGGCCAACGGTGAAAACAAGAGGGCAGGAAAACGGGGGATCGATTGGACTACACTAGATTGCCAACCCGTCAGCGGCGCGTCAGTGGAGACCAAGCAGACCGTGATTCGCTTTGGGGGGTCTATGGATCATTTGATCCAGGCGGGAGAGTTGAATTCGGCGGTCGATTTCTACAAGGTCGATCTGATCAAGATGGATCTCGCATCCTACGATCAACGAAGCAAGGAATTTACCTTGGCACCAGGGTTGTCCGGGTTGCTTCCCCAGATCGGAATGTACCTTGCCGGGTTCCTGATGATCCCGGCATTCGGAGTTGCAATCGTCCTCTTGCTGAAGGTTGATGCGAGTCAAATCAAGTTACCTGTGTGTCTCATGTTTGGATCGATTATCGTGACAGGGGTCGTGGCCAGCAGGATCGAATCGGATGTCAGTGTACGGTTCATGTTCCTGGTATTTGGTGTGATCGGCTTGTTGATCTTCAGCGTTTCCCGGTTCATCCAGGTTGCCCTGAGAGTTGGCGACGAGTCGATTCGTCTTTCCTTGGTTGCCACCGGTTCGCTGGTGACCGTCTGGTTGCTGGGGAACACACCAATTGGTCAAACGCTCGTCCCGGCTGCAACGCTGTGGCTGCTTGTCATTGCCGTGATCGCGTCCATCTTCCTTAATCGCACCATTTACGGTCGCTACCTGCTGGCACTCGGGCGAAACGTGGAAGCTGCCAGGTACAGTGGAATTAATACCGACCGAATGATCATTGTCGCTTACGTTATTTGCAGCGTTTGTGCAGGGATCGGTGGGATTCTCTTTGCCCTGGATGGTAATTCTATTCAGCCGGCCAGCCACGGGAACTTCTATGAGCTTTACGCGATTGCGGCTGCCGTGTTGGGTGGGTGCAGCCTTCGTGGTGGTGAAGGGTCCATTGCCGGTGTGGTCATTGGTGCAGCGGTCATGTTTGTGCTTTACAATGCCATTAATCTGCTGGGAATACCTTCAACACTTGAGTTCGCGATCATCGGTGTTGTTATCCTGGTCGGTGCGATGACCGATGAAGTGTCCAAGAAAATCAAGGATAGAAAGCTAAGAACAGCACACTAATGGAGTGGAATATTGCTAGTTGCCGATGTAGCGTGCATAGACCGTGCGTGCTTCGGTGATGTCATCGGTGCCGCCGATAATAGCTCGGCCGTCAGGGAAAACCGTGATTCGGTATTGCTCAATCTCTGCCCGCAGGAGGTACTGGTTCCTCGTTACGGATCCCAGTCCCTCCAGCTTTTCCTGCAGTAGTTCCAGGGAGATCTTTTCCTGGTCCGGAAAGCTGAGTTGAACGGCGTTACGACCACATAGTACCGCCGTGTGACTGCCGCGCTGGCCGTTGAGCCAGGAGCGTTCTCCCTGTTTGCAACTGGGACAGTTAACCGCTTCGGCGAGGCCATCGAGTTTTACCTGGCGAATCCGGTTGCTCCACATTTCAAATACCGTCAGGTGTCGACTGATCGCAGCCTGGTTGCCACTCAGTAATTTCAAGGCTTCCATCGCCTGGTACGAGGCAATCACATTGACAATTGGCCCGAGGATTCCAGCGGAGTCACAGGTCGGCGTGGTGCCAGGGGGAGGAGGGCCTCCCTGCATCAGGCAGTGGAGACAGGGGGTTTCACCAGGAACAATGGTCATGGTCTGTCCCTCGGCACCAATACATCCCCCGTAAACCCAGGGAAGGTTGAGCTCCAGGGCGGTATCATTGAGCAGGAATCGGGTCTCGAAGTTATCGGTACCATCGAGGATGATGTCTACGTTGTCTGCAAGATCGCCGATGTTCGTGTGGTCTACGTCAGTAACGACAGCCTCGATATCGATCTGCGAATTAATCTTTTTCAACCTGGCCTGGGACGCGATCGCCTTGGGGATGCCGGCAGCGACATCTTCTTCATCATAAAGTACCTGGCGTTGCAGGTTGTTGGTTTCCAGGACGTCCCGATCGACCAGTCGGAGGGAGCCGACACCGGCCCGTGCCAGGGTATTGGCAAGCACGGATCCCAGGGCTCCACAGCCACAGACCAAGGCGCGACTCTGGGCGAGTTTTTCCTGTCCTTCCTCGCCAACCGGAGGATATCGCATTTGCCTGACATAGCGATCAACATCGAGATGTTCCTGGTTCACGATCGATCTCTCCTGGTTGTTAGATGATGGCATAACCAGCCGGTAGCTGGTCCTGATCGAAGCCGCTTTTAAAGAGTTGGAATGCCTCGGATGCGTCTGCAGTCGAGGGAATCTCATTGCCTGATCGTAAGGCGATGAGGGGGAGGGAACAACCCTCGATGTATGTAGAAAAGGTTTCCGGAGTGCTGGTCTCGCAAAAAAGTAATTGGCTCCAGTGAGTGGAAGGCAGGTCACCAGGATCCTGCAGCCATTGTCCGAGGATCAGGTTTGGAGCTACCTGCCGCAGGCGTTCCGGGGTTTCGATAGGACTCCGGATGATAGCCATACAGACTGCTGGCCAGGCGGCCATTTGAACTAGTTGTTCGCAGATCTCGTCTTCGTCGCCGGATAGTACCGCCGCCACCCAGGTGCCCAGTTCGGAGGCTTCTTTCAACAAGGAACTGTCCGGTTGTTCAAGGATCATTACCAGGGAATGCTCGTGGAATTGTTCTACCGACCAGTTGTTTAGGCTGCGGATACTAGCTGCCCGGAATTCCCAGGCTTCGGTATTGAGAATCAGTTGACGATTCTTGATAGCCAGTGATCGTAATCCCAGCAGAGCCTGTTGTTGTATCGTAGTTTCCTGTGGTGGGCTTAATTGCCAGGTGGCCTGGTAGAGGGAGGGAACCTGGTCGGACCAGAAGCAGGGATCTGGCAGAATGGCCTGGGCCAGGAAAGAACTGCCAGGGCCCTGATCTTCGAAAGTATAACGGGCTGGTAGCGTATGGGAGCGACGGCATTGGGGGCCATAGATATCCCCGGTAAGCCGCCAACCGGCATCCCAGTAGGGCTGCAGGTCCACATCTGCATGAACACGAACATACACCTGGGCAACATTTATATCTGCCTGGGTATGAAATGATTGCCACTGGAGTGGCAGGCGATCGAGAGGTGGCAGGGAAGTTGGCATGAAGGATTCGTTGCTTGTCAGGGAGATTCGTCCAGGGTGAGTACTTGTGCGAGATATTGACCGGTATGAGATTTCGGGTTGCCGATAATTTCCTCCGGAGT
Organism: Planctomycetota bacterium; assembly: GCA_036124135.1. GTDB lineage: Bacteria > Planctomycetota > Planctomycetia > Pirellulales > Pirellulaceae > JAZADA01. The sequence continues at coordinate 3,377 of JAZADA010000266.1, forward strand.
GCCTGTGGCAACAACCTGACCACCCTCGTCCGAGGCACCGGGGCCCAGGTCAATAATATAGTCTGCAGCACGCATTAATTGGAGGTTGTGTTCAACCACGATTAGTGAATGTCCGACATCCAGCAGGGCATCGAAGCAGTCCAGTAACTTGACGATGTCTGAGAAGTGTAGACCGGTCGTCGGTTCGTCCAGGATGAATAAGGTTCGATTGCGATTTGAGTTCGCAGTGTAAGCGGCCAGCTTTAGCCGCTGAGCTTCGCCTGCAGAAAGCGTGTTCGCAGGCTGTCCAAGCCGGAGGTAATCGAGGCCCACATCGATCAGGCGTTTCAGCCTCGCCTGGACCTTGGTTTTTCCACGAAAGAACGAGAAGGCGCCACGAACTGTCATGTTCAGTACGTCGGCAATCGTTTTTTCTCGGTACTTGACCTCCAGGATCTCCTTCTTGTAACGGGTTCCCCGGCAATCCCGGCAGGTCATGTAGACATCGGCCAGGAACTGCATGTCAATTTCCAGGTGCCCTGCTCCCTTGCAGGTTGGACAGCGTCCGCCGTCCACGTTGAAACTGAAATGCCCGGCCTTGTAGTTGCGTGTCCGGGCCTGGATAGTTTCCGTGAAAACCTGTCGAATCTGGTCGAAAGCCTTGATGTAAGTCACTGGATTGGAACGTGGTGAACGGCCAATCGGGCTTTGATCGACCATGATGACATCATCAATCTGTCCGTCCCCGATGATCTCGTCAAAATCGTGTGGCCGCGGAGCATCTTTTTGCATGCGGCGACAGAGGGCAGCATAGAGTGTATTCTGCACAAGGGTGCTTTTTCCCGAACCACTGACTCCGGTTACCAGGCAGAGCAGACCAAGTGGGAACTTAGTCGAGAGGGATTGCAGGTTGTTTCCTCGGGCTCCCTTGAGTGTAATCCAGCCATTGCCTGGAACACGTCGTTTTTGCGGAGAAAAATGTCCGCGACGACCCATCAGGTAATCCCCAGTAATGCTGCCAGGAGAGTTTTTCATGTCGGCCAATTGGCCCTGGAAAACGATCTCACCGCCATGATTACCAGCTCTGGGGCCAACCTCGATAAGATGATCCGCGGCATGGATCATGGCCTCCTCGTGTTCAACCAGGACGACCGTATTGCCCCGGTCTCGTAATTTCTTGATGGCCTGCACCAGTTGATTTACGTCACGCGGATGCAGGCCAATCGATGGTTCATCCATGACGTATAACATGTTAACGAGACTCGACCCCAAGGCGGTCGTGAGAGTAACCCGCTGGGATTCTCCGCCACTGAGTGTTCGTAGCGGACGATCAAGTGAAAGGTAGCCCAGGCCGACTGACTGCAGGAATTGCATGCGAGACTGGAGCTGTTGTCGGATCAGTGCGGAAACCTCAGCTTCCCAGGGATCAAGTTCCAGTGATTCCAGGAACTTTTCCAGGTGGTCTATTTTCATGGCTGCCAATTCGGCAATATTTCGATCGGCGATTCGAAAGGCCAGTGACTCGGGACGGAGTCTTTTTTCATTGCAACTCGGACAGGTTCGGTAGCTTCGCCAGCGACTCAGAAACACCCGCAGATGCATCTTGTATTTACGGCGTTCCAGCCAGGCAAAGAAACCACGCAATCCACCGAAATCGCGTTCTGGAATACCTTGCTGAATCAATTGACGCTGGCTTGCCGTTAATTCGTGGTAGGGAATATCGACCGGCAACTTGTAGTCGTCGGCCAATGCGAGTAGCTCGTCCAATTCATGTCGATAGGAGGGTGAGTTCCAGGGGGCAATAGCTCCTTCCCGCAGCGATTTTCCCGGATCAGGGACAACGCGTTCCATGTCGATGTCAACGATACTTCCAAACCCCTCGCATTCGGGACACGCTCCCAGCGGGCTGTTGAAACTGAATAAACGTGCTTCTGCAGAAGGATAGTCCAGGTCGCAGTCGTCGCAGCGAAGTGACTGGTTAAATTTCCACTGGATCCAATGACGTCCATCGATGATTCGGTCTGCCGGTTGTGGACTTTCCAGTAGCAACAGGCACTGGCCAGAGCCACGTTGAAAGGCGGTTTCCAGCGAGTCATGCAATCGTTCCGGTCCTGTTTTCCCAGTGGTGAGTCGATCCACCACAATGGATAGTCCAGTTGTCGGAAACTTTGCTGGGAGTGAGTCGTTATCCAGGTGCAAGGTTTGGTCGTCGGCAATGACCCGCACAAATCCCTCTTGTTTAAGTTCTTCTGCCAGGGTTGTCGTAGTAGAATCGGTCAGTTGAGGTAATGGAAAGGCGACCAGGTAGCGGGTATCAGGAGCCACGGTAGCCAGTTGGTCGACAACCGTTTGTGGTGAATGTTCAACCAATCGCTGGTTACATCCCAGGCATTGAAGATGGCCGATCTTGGCGTACAGCAATCGAAGGTAATCTGCGATTTCTGTGGCTGTGCCGATCGTGGAGCGGCTATTGGGAGAGCTGCTTTTTCGGGTCACGGCGATCGCCGCGGGAATTCCTTCGATCCGGTCCGCAGCTGGTTTTTCCAGGCGATCCAGGAACTGTCGCGTGTAAGCGGAAAAGCTCTCGATATAACGTCGTTGACCCTCGGCGTAGAGCGTGTCCAGCGCAATACTTGTTTTACCACTCCCGCTCACCCCGCAAAAAACCACTAGCTGATGATGGGGAATATCCAGGTCCAGGTTCTTCAGGTTATGGACGTTGACACCCCGTAACTCGATCTGGCTTTGGTCGCTGCTTGTATTCAATTGCGATTTTACCTTGACGCGTTTTGAACGGTTTTGAACGTCTCATAAAACGTCTCATAATAAGAGTGTTGCCGTCGGATTCCTAGTAGCCGCAATCTCGAGAAGGATTTGTGATGGTGTGTTATAATCAGTTTCCTAGTAGAACTTAGGTAACGTGCTCCGGTATTTCACCGGACTTGAAGGGTGAAAGGCCTGGTGAGGAAAGAGAGATCGTGGCTCAACGACGTCGACCGATTAAGCCGTTCTATGTTCTGTTGATCGTAACCGGGCTAGCCTTTGCGATCACGGCCTGTGGGTTTGGTGTCATGACGTTTACGGATGTCCAGGGGCCCGGGATCCTCGGCGTGACTGGTAATGCTGCTGCCGATTCAGGCAAGGAACATCCCCTGTTCAAGTTTCTCGATGAGTACGGTATGCAACTCATGCTGGTTGAGCTGGCGTTGTTAGCGGTGGCTACGGTCGGTTGTATTGCTGCCGATACTTGGTATGAACGGCGTCAGGTTTTGGAAAATCGTCAGCAAGGACAGGCAGACGCGGGATTGGCTTCCACGGAAGCTGATCCTGTTGTTGAAGCCGAGGAAAACTCCTACTAGTGAGGGTGTCATGAAAGTTCAACATTATCAGCAGGTTTCGTCCGAACCGGTAGAGATGGAAGGGGCGCATGGTTGTACGGTTCGCTGGTTACTGGGGCCACGGGACGGTGCACCAAACTTTGCCATGAGACAGTTCGATGTTGCGGTTGGTGGCTACACGCCGAGGCATCACCACCCTTATGAGCATGAGGTGTTCGTCCTGGAAGGTGAGGGTGTCGTCTACGAAGGTGACGAAGAGCACGCCTTGCATGAGGGAGATGTCATCCTGGTGAAACCTGATGAGGTACACCAGTTTCGCAATACGGGAGAGGTGCCCTTGAAGTTTCTTTGCCTGGTTCCGAACTCGGCAACCCAGAAGAACGTCTCCGTCACACCTGAATGTGGTACCGAGAGCTGACCAGGCGTTGCGAGGATTATTGGAAACATGGACCGTGACGCGATCAGCCGTATCGATGAACTGCGTGAAGTGATTCGTTTGCACGATCACAGATACTACATCGATGCTGCGCCTGAAATCAGTGATCACGCGTATGACCAGTTGCTTCAGGAATTGGCAGGGTTGGAACAGCAGTATCCGATGCTGGTAACCCCGGACAGTCCCACGCAAAGAGTGGGTGATCAACCGGTAGATCACCTGGAGCAGGTGAGCCATCGTTTGCCAATGCTTTCGATTGAAAACACGTATGACCTGGAATCGCTCAATAAGTTCCAGGAGCGAGTTGCAGGATTACTGGAAGGTGAAACGATCGAGTGGGTCGTTGAGTTGAAGATCGATGGTGTTGCAGCCTCGTTGATTTACGAGGATGGCGTGCTGGTGCGGGGAACCACACGAGGGAACGGTGCGATCGGAGATGATATCACGCACAATATTCGCACGATCCAGGAAGTTCCCTTGCGGTTGTCAGGCAGCCACGTTCCCTCGTTGTTGGAGGTTCGCGGAGAGGTGTATATTGCGAATACGGACCTGGTTCAACTCAATCAGCAGCAGCAGGAGCAGAATGAGCCTCTCTACAAGAATCCCCGGAATGCTGCCGCGGGATGCATTCGCTTGCTGGACCCGCGGATTTGTGCCACACGGCCCTTACGCATGTTTTGCCATGGCGCCGGTTATTGCGAAGGCACCGAGGCAACCGATTACTGGGCTTTCCTTGATGAAATACGAGAACTCGGCCTGCCTTGCACGCCGGCCGTGCAGCGTTTTGATGACTTTCAGCAAGCACAACATTACTGCGAGAGCCTGAGCGAACAACTGCACGAATTTGATTTCGAGGTCGATGGACTGGTGGTCAAGGTAAATCGATTTGACCAGCAAGAGCGTCTTGGTGCCACGGCCAAGAGCCCCCGCTGGGTGGCGGCCTACAAGTGGGAAAAATATGAGGCTGTGACACTGCTGGAAGACATCACGGTCCAGGTTGGTAAGACGGGTGCAATCACACCCGTGGCCCAACTAAAACCAGTGGAACTGGCCGGTACGACCGTGAGTCGTGCGAGCTTGCATAATGCCGACGAGATTATTCGTAAGGATGTTCGGGTGGGTGACGTCGTTGTCGTGGAAAAAGCCGGTAAGATCATTCCCCATATCGTACGTGTTGAGAAACACGAACGTCCTGAAGGGTTGCCGGCTTTTCAGTTTCCGGTGGATTGTCCCGAGTGTTCGACCGCCTTGGTGAAGGACGAAGGTGGAGTCTATATTCGTTGTCCCAACCAGGCGTGTCCAGCGCAGTTAAAGGAACGGTTGTCCTATTTTGCCGGTCGCAACGCGATGAATATTGAGGGGCTGGGTGAGAAGCTGGTGGATCAGTTGGTTGGTACCGGACTGGTTGCCGGTTATGGCGATCTCTATCGATTGGAAAGTGAGCAAGTCGCCGCGTTAGAACGGATGGGTGAAACCTCGTCGAGTAATTTGATACGTGAAATCGCCAGGAGTAAGGATCGCGGTTTAGCACAATTGCTTAATGCCCTATCGATCCGCCATGTTGGTACGCGGGTCGCAACAATCCTGGCTCGCCAATTTGGTTCCATGGAAAAGTTGCAGTCAGCCAGTATCGAGGAACTTGGTGAAACTGATGAGATTGGTGAGATTATTGCAGAGAGTATCCATGGGTTTCTGCATGGAGACTACGGTCAAGAGGTGGTGAGTGATTTGCAGCAATTAGGACTCGTCATGGCTTCCCTGGAAGAGGGTAATGAGACAGGTGCAGGTGTTCTGGAAGGTAAGACGATCGTGGTGACCGGTACGCTCGTTCAATACACTCGCAACGACGTAAAGCGGTTAATTGAACAGCACGGCGGACGTGCTGCGTCTAGCGTTTCAGGTAAGACGGATTACGTGCTGGCAGGTGAACAGGCTGGCAGCAAGTTGACACGGGCAGAGGAACTGGGAGTTCAGGTGATCACCGAAGACCAGTTTGCCGATTTGTTGAAGGCCGAGATGCCCTGACGAAAATTCGTTCCGGGTAAAAAAAAACTTCGCCGACCTGGTCGGCGAAGTCCTGGTTGCACTCGTAGATTGCAGTCGTGGGGTAGCTTACTTTTGCTTGACACCCAGCTCCTTGAGCTTGGCCGCAATGTCTTTTCCATGAGAGCCGCTGCTGACTTTCTTGTCGATGTGCAGCAGTTTTCCATCGGTTCCAATGTAAAAAGTCCAGCGGAACGGGAATGGACGACTCTCCGTAACCACCCCGTAAGATTTTGCTACGGCTTTCCCGGGATCGCTGAGAATCGCGTAATTCAGGTCCAGTTTCTTTGCGAAATCTGCGTTCACACTTGCCTTGTCGCAGCTTGCTGTGAAATAGGAGACGTTGAATTTCTTTAACTCGGCACCACTCGCACGGAGTGATTGGCATTCCTTCGTTCAGCCACCGGTGAAGGCCTTCGGGAACCAGGCAACCACGACAACTTGTTTTCCCTTGAAATCGGCAAGCTTATAGGTTTTTCCATCGCTTCCGGGAAGTTCAAACGCGGGGGCGTCGTCTCCAGTCTTCAGTTCGGCATGTGTTGTACTTGGCATGGCAAGGACTCCTAGCAGTGCCAATCCAAGGCCGAATCTAGTGAGGAATTTCATAGTCGAGTTGCTCCTTTGGAAGGCATTTAAAAGATAAATGTATCGGCAGACAGGCTACCATGAACGGGTGAGCAAGTCCACGATGGAGCGGTTTTATCCGGATCAAATGGTCAAAAAAACTTGGTGTTATGAAACAATAATAAAAGTTACAATGAGGGCCTATATAACAACGTAGAGTGTTTGGGGTGAATCCATGAAATCATTGTGGTTAGGTGTGATAGCCGTTTCTTTAGTTTTGCTCGGGTCCGGCGTGTTCGGGGCGGATCTAAATTGGCCGATGTTTCGCGGTCCAGGCGCAAACGGAGTTGTTGATAATGCCGGTTTACCTGAACGTTGGACGGATTCCCAGAATGTTTCCTGGCGAGTTGATGTCGAGGGGCGTGGCTGGTCGTCGCCGATCGTGTGGGGCAACCAGGTATTCTTGACCACCGTGGTTAATGAATCCGTTTCGGAATCACCAAAGAAAGGCCTCTACTTTGGAGGGAATCGCCTGGAGCCCGCGCAGTCAAAACATCATTGGGTGGTTCTAAGCCTGGATATCGAAACGGGTAAGACGTTATGGCGCAAGGAAGTGCACGCGGGAATCCCTGAGACTCCTATTCATCTCAAGAACAGTTATGCCTCGGAAACGCCGGTTACAGACGGTGAACATCTTTACGTTGTCTTTGGGAACCTGGGAGTCTACTGCCTGGATCTAAAAGGTAAACTCATCTGGAAAAAGGAACTGCCACGACGCAAGGTTCGTTATGGCTGGGGTACCGCCTCTTCTCCGGTGATTCATGGGGATCGTCTCTACCTGGTCGATGACAATGATGAGCAATCGACGTTGACTGCCCTGGAAAAACGAACAGGGAAGCAGGTTTGGCAGGTTAAACGAAAGGAACGCAGTAACTGGGCCACGCCTTATGTCTGGGAAAACAAGCTGCGGACCGAGATCATTACTCCTGGAACCCAGAAGACGCGTTCTTATGATCTGGAGGGTAATTTGCTGTACGAATTTGGTGGAGGGTCGAGTATCACGATTGCAACTCCCTATGCCCGTCACGGATTACTTTACGTTAGTTCTGGTTATGTGATGGATCGGAAACGACCGCTGATGGCTTTGCGTCCGGGAGCCCATGGCGATATTTCGTTGAAGCCAGATCAGCAGAGCAATGAATTCGTTGCCTGGTGTCAGAAGCAGGGTGGCCCTTATAACCCCACGACACTGGTTTACCGAGACCTGCTTTATGTTCTCTTGGATCGTGGATTCCTGAGCTGTTACGATGCTCGTACAGGAGAAGAGGTTTACAGCAAGAAGCGGTTGCCCAATGGGAAGGCCTTCACCAGTTCGCCTTGGGCATCCGATGGGAAGATTTATTGCTTGAATGAGGATGGATTGACCTTTGTTATCCGGGCTGGGCGTGAGTACAAGTTGTTGTACAAGAACGCCTTGGGCGAAGATGATATGTGCATGGCGACGCCGGCAATTGTAGGAAACCGGTTGTTGGTTCGTACATCGGCTCGACTTTACTGCGTAAGGAAATCTCCGGCGAAACGTTGAAGCGAGACGGCAGATTGTTTTTTCGGAAGACTGGTTTTGTAACATGCGAAGAATACTCGCTGGAAAACATGGCATGCTGTTGGGAGCTCTTTTCCTGGCGTTTTCGATAATCCCAGGCGTGAAGGTGGCGGCTCAGCCTGTGGGGCCGGTGGTGATCCGCATAGGTGTGGTAGCCTTTGAAGATTTCGATTCAGAGTTTCAACGCTGGCATCATGTTTTCTCGCAGTTTCAGCGAAAGCACGATGCAACGGTGAATTTTGAACTGGCGGTTGGTACTTACGGGGACTTGCTGCACTGGATGGAAAAGGGCTTCGTCGACCTGGCCGTCCTGACACCAGGTGTGTTTTCAGAATATGTTCATGGGATTGAACAGGAGAATTCGACGCCGCGAAAAGTTTCATTTGAATATCTTGCGACGGATGGTGTGGCTCCAGCAACCTCGGAATGGGCTACGGAAGCTCGACGTAAGCCAGGGTTTCATTTTCGATACCATTCTGTATGCGTGGTGGCTGCGGACTCAAAGTTGAAGACGTTTGATGACGTCATCCGGAAGTCAAAAATGAACCAGGTCGAGTACCTGTTTGTGAATCCCTTGTCTGCGTCAGGACGGATGCTTCCGGAATATGTGCTGCGTCAACGGGGCGGATTTTCAGCGGATAACGTTCGTTATACATACTCGCATACGGAATCGCTGCGGCTGATAGGAAAGCCCGGTCTGGGCAAGGAACGTATTGGCTTCGTGTGGGATGACGCCCTGAATGCTGCTCCAGAAATTGCCGACCAGGTTCGCAAGATTCCTGTCCCCCTATTTGTCCAGTATGCGATTCCGCATAACGTTATCGTGATGCGGAATGATCATCCTAACCTGGAAATGATCCGGGCCTGGTTTGCTGACTTCCAGGACAGTGATAGCCTTACGAATATTCGCTATGTCCAGGATTGGGAGAAGCATTATTCAGAAGTGGGGGTATGGTACCAGGGATTATCTCGTACAAATGAAGGTCGTCGATCTCAGCCAGTATCAATGGATGAAATCGGCCAGGTCCTGTTACACAGTGCCCGGTCTCAGCCCAAACCACCCCGATTAGCGGTGGTGTTGTCAGGAGGAGGTGCCAAGTGTTCTTACCAGGTCGGAGCGATTTGTGCCCTGGAAGAAAAACTAGCTCAGCTGCGCCGTCAAAACCCTGATCTGCCATTGGAGATCGACCTGGTCGTAGGGACATCCGGTGGCGCTATTAATGCTGTACCGATTGCTTTTGGTGTCACTTCAACGAAGAAGGGACGAGACGAATTTCAACAAGTCTGGCAATCATTAGACCAGCGAGATATCGTCGTGCCTTCATGGCCAGTGCGGGTCAATATCGGGCTTTGGTTCGCCTTGCTGGAGGTGAGCCTCTTGCTGTGGTTGATCAAGCGGTTTGTTCGAGATCCCAGTCGACGTGCAGTTTATTTTTATCGATGGGTAATAGGCGTTGCTCTTATGCATGCGTTGGTCGCTTACCTTCCCTATGCACCGTGGAACTGGCTTGGGCACTTTCATCTGCTACACCATGCCTGGCTTTGGTTAACCTTTGGCACGACAACCATGTGTTGGTCATTGCTTGTGCTGGGAGTTTCCTGTTGGTTGATACAGGCCAAGAAAATCAAGCAGAGTCGATACTTGATGATATCACGGCGACAAGCCATCTGGATCATGACGGTATGCCTGCTGGGATTACCCATGGTTCAGTTGGTGACCTTGTTCTGTTTCCAAACAACGCTTTCCGGAGGCAAGGGAATTGAACATGCGATTGCCCAGGGGCTACCCTCGCTTATCAATACTCACCTGGAAAGAGAAGGTAAACCAGTACTTGACCTGGATGTGGGTCTTAGTAGTGCAGAGCGTTTGCAAGTAGCCAGTAGCCAGTTGATCGAGGGTAAGCAATTACAGCGAGACCTTGTCATCACTGCGAACTGTATCGAGAAGACAGATGAGTCCTTGCCAACCGACTTGTATTTTTTCGCCGCTGCGAATGGATCACCAGTGGCCCCATTTCGGCAGCGAGGAATTTCACTTTATGATTATCCGAGACAGTTGCTGGATGTTGTCATCGGTTCCGGGACGATTTTTCCAGTATTTCCAGCTCGTAGGTTACTGGACTTTCCCAGGAAAGGTGAAAGTGTGGAGTTGATCGATGGAGGGTTTGCCCATAACAGCCCCGTGGAAGCTGCCGTATTGTGGGGCGCGACTCATATCGTGTTGGTTGAAGCGACACCACCGCGCGAGTTGAAACGAAAGAACTTTATTTACAACGCGTCGTCCGCTTTTGTTCACCTGCACAAGCAGACGCAATTGGTTGATGCTCGTTCCAAGCAGCAGGTGGTCGTCTTCACGTTACAACCCAAGCCCCCGCACATCTGTGTGCTCGACTTTGCGGGGAACCTGGTCAAGGCATCCATAGAGCGTGGATATCGAGATGCCCAGGGCAAGGCCAGTGGGAAGTGGGACCGCAATAAACAGAATTCGCAATTTCACAAGGAACTGGGTGAACCGGTGTTTACCCAGGTACGAACTCTTCCTGCTCAACAGTAGACCGTCTGACAAACTGATGGCTTTAGCCACTCATGTAGTCAATGAAGTTCTGGTAGAGCTGCTTGTAGACACCGCGCTGTGGCGGCTCGCCGCGAATGGTCGGTAAAATCGTCATCGGATCCAGGGCACCCACGGGCAGCATGGCAATCTTTGGGTCCTGGCTGTAAGACACGGGGTCAGTGGTCTTAATATAGAAAACACGACGCTGGTAGTGTTGATCGACACCGAGGCGTGGTGCATCTGCGGTCAGTTTCGAGTAACCGATTGCCTTT
>JAZADA010000267.1:0-13252 GCA_036124135.1 Planctomycetota bacterium
ATAAATCGAGCGGGCAAGACCCGCCGATTTCCAGGAATGGCACCCTGGGCCTGTTTTTAATCCGGGGCCTCAACCCGGTCACCAAAAAAGAAAACCACTGTGCCGGCCTGGCGCAAATACTCGTACAGGACATTGGCTTCTTCCAGACCAAAGCGACCCACGTTACAGAGAAACACTGCTGCATAACGAGACAGATCTCGTTCTAACAAACCACTTTCCGATACGACCTCCGGGCGAATTTGAAGCTGCCGTCCACCAGTCGGATTCAAGCTCAGGTCCACGTAGCGAGCCTCGCCGGCACGCCCTTCCACGCACAACACCTCCAGCGTCTGGCGCACTGGCACACTGGCCCAGCGGCGATTATCAATAGCCAGGGCATCGCCCCGGGTCCGCACCTCGATCTGATGTTCTCCGGGAACCTGGAAGCGAGCCCGGTAATGCAGGGTAAGCTGGCTGCCGGGTTCCAGGTCAACCCTTTCCTGGTGAACGCGTTGCCCATCAATCCAGAACTCGACGGGCAAACCTGCTATCGGATCTTCCGAAAAATTTCTTACTTCAGCCTCCCAGGGAATATCCTGCTGAACTGTCACCCAATCAGGTTTCAACTCACAACGCGTAATCGCCACGTTCTGGGTCGCATCATTCCCCACGTCAATCACCTGGAGACGGCAGTCGCGGGCCAGTGCCTCCAGCCGTGCTGCCAACGGCTGTTCGGCGGCCGCTCCCCAGGTGGTCTCTCCCATGTCCGTAAAGATACCCACAACCGTCTCTTGCAATCGTGGCTGATCCTTTCTTACCTCCTCGATCAACTCCTCCAACTCGGTCACCGTGGTCTCCAGGTTCGCCATGGCATGCGGTAACACCAGGTTATCCAGTTCTCGCAACGCGTCCTCAACATCAAAGGCCGGGGAGCGGATCACGACCTCGGGTGGACTCGCCATCATGATCAACGTGAAGCCATCACCCTGGTGAGCGGCGCGGATCCATTTTTCCGCAACACGTTTCGCCGCGGAAAACCTCGTTCCATCCTCTTCTTCTGCAGCCATCGAAAACGATCCGTCGATCACCAGGACCAGGTGACGACGCGCCTCACCAGGTCGCTTACCCGTTGCCGATGGCCACCAGGAAACCCTTGGATCCGAGAGGGCCAGGGCCAGCAACAACAGGATAAGTATCCGCAGGCTGAGCAACAACCATCGTTCCAATCGAATCCGACGTGCGTGTTTCTGAACTGCGGCAAGCAGGTATTCCATCGCCGCCCAGGAGACCTGCTGATATTTCCTGCGGCTCCAGAGATGGATCACGATCGGCAACAGCGCAGCTAGTCCCCAGAGCAGCATTCCGCTGCTACCGAAAACCCAGGCTGCCAAAGGTAGCAATGGCAGCCCCTCGTTGAGACTAGCGATAATCACCATGTGTATTTCCAGCGGCATGCACCGCTCTTCCCGTGAACTTCATGATCAACGTACCTGCCGGGAACGTTCTGCCAGGTAGCTGGACAGGGCAACATCCAGCGATGTATCGGTTCGCACCTGCTGATAGTCCAGGCCTGCCGCGCGACACTGCTGCGCAACCTGGGTAAGATAACGGTCAAATTCTTCCAGGTACGCCCGTCGCAATGCCCGTGGATCTGCCACCACTTCCGGTAATTGTTCCAGGCCCCGGAAAAGAGTCGGCTGCTCGAAGGGAAACTCCAGCTCCGCTGGGTCCAGCATATGCAACACGACCACTTCGTGCTGGCGATGTCGAAAATGCTTTAAACCGGCAATGGTATCTGCAGGATCCCCAAACAAATCACTCAATACGACCACGATACCACGTTTCGAAAATCGTTCAGCCAATTCATGAAAGACTGGGCCGATGGATGTCTTTCCATGGGATTCTGCGCCCTCCATCACATCGACCACCTGCTGCAGGTGAGCGGGATGGCTGGCTGGCCGCAGGAATGCCCGGACCTGCTCATCAAAGGTCACCAGGCTGACCGCATCCTGCTGGCGCAGAATCATCCAGGCCAGGCTCGCGGCCATGCACTGGGCATACGCCAGCTTGCTCATGGCGGCAGTGGGCCCCTGGTACCGCATGCTCTCGCTGACATCCAACACCAGGTAAGCGATCAGATTGGTTTCATCTTCGTATCGCTTGAGCGACAGCTTGTCAGTACGCGCAAGTACCTTCCAATCCAGGTAGCGCAAGTCATCGCCTGGAACGTATTCACGATGCTCGGCAAATTCGATCGAGAAACCATGGTACGGACTGCGATGCAAGCCGGCCACGTAACCTTCGACGATATGCCGGGCACGTAGTCGCAACCCCTGGATTTCAGCGAGCGTCTGGGGATCTAAAGACTTCCGGGATTTTTCCACCTGGTCCCTCGTCATGGGTTACCTGGAGCAGATGTTCGATCAACTGACAAATAATATCATCTGCACTGATACCATCTGACTCCGCGTTAAAATTGGTCTTAATACGGTGTCGCAGTACGGGGTAGGCTACCGCCTGAATATCCTCGACGTCGACACTTAATCTCCCGTTCATCAGGGCCTGGACCTTGGCTGCCAGGACAAGATTCTGACCAGCCCGCGGTCCAGCACCCCACATGACACATTCCTTGACGATTTCCAGGCTCTCTGCCTGGCCTGGTCGTGTCAAACGAGTTAGCTGCAGGGCAAAACGGGCCACGTGATCAGCAATCGGTACTTCCCGAACGATGCGGGCCGCCGCCAGGATTTGCTCGGTTGTCAGAACCGTTTCCAGCTCGGCCTCCTCGCCACCAGCCGTCTGCTTGATAATTTCCAGTTCCTCTGTCTCATCCGGGTAGTCGACCAGCACGTTCAACATGAAACGATCAAGCTGGGCCTCCGGCAGTGGATAGGTTCCTTCCTGTTCGATCGGATTCTGGGTCGCCAGCACGAAAAACGGATCGGGTAATGCATGACGCTGACCACCAGCGGTAACCTGGCATTCCTGCATCGCTTCCAGCAGGGCTGCCTGCGTCTTCGGAGGTGTCCGATTGATTTCATCCGCCAACAGAACGTTGGTAAAGACAGGCCCGGAAACAAAGCGAAACTCACGTTGCCCACTGGCCCTGTCTTCCTCGATCACTTCCGTTCCCGTAATATCGGCTGGCATGAGATCCGGCGTGAACTGGATCCGGCTAAACTGCAACGACAAGGCCCGGGCCAGGGTTCGTACCATCAACGTCTTGGCAAGCCCTGGCACCCCCACGAGCAAACAGTGTCCCTGCCCGAAAAGGGCAATTAACAACTGACGAACCACTTCCTGTTGACCGACAATCACCCGGGATACCTGCTCCGTGATTTGCTGGCAGGATTCTTGCAGCATTTCCGCTGAGCGGAGGTCATCTTGTTCCAACATTTCCCCAATTCCTTCTATGTAGTCCCATCCGTTACCTGGCGAAACTAGTCATTCTTGAAAGCAAACAAACGATTGGCCGTCACCAGTAACAGGCGATCATTGGAAATTAATAAATGGCCCCCGCTAACCCCACGAGGCAACAGGTCAATTTGTCGATGTAGCTGCCAGGCGGCAGCGTCCCTGGCCACCTCCCTGCGAAACACGTAGATGCTTTCCCGGGTGGGCCAGTAAACTTCTCCCCCGGCGATCAATCCGCGACCGAGCCCCCGAGGGTCTGGTCGGGCGGCTGCCAGATCATTATCAACGGCATCCGGAAACTGTCGACGCAAATGACCATTGTAAAGATCCAACCAGTAAAGGTAATCACCACTGGCAACCAGGTCATCACCGACAACACCCAGCAAATGGACAATATCGTCTGTCTTTCCTGACTGTTCCTGCCACAACAAGGCTCCCGTGGCGGCCTCCAGGGCAAAAACCTCCTGGCTATCCGAGGGAGCAACCACCAGTATGCCACGGTGAATCAAGCAAGGATTCAAGTCGCGAAAAAAGTGTCTTCCGGCACCCTGCGCAGCACCTGCTTGAAACGTCCTGCGTGGATAGGTCGTCAGCCAACGAATACCACCATCCGCTGCTCGCACCGCGGCGATCGCCCCGGCATTCGTGTTATAGTACAGCATGCCGTGATCCAACGTTAGCAGGTGATGCGTAATCTCCGGCCACTGTCCCTGGCCCGGTGTCTCGGCCGAACAGATCAACACACGCCAACGGAGCTTGCCACTGTCCAGTTCAAAACAGGCCAGGTAGGCATGCGACCTTACCTGGTCACGCCTGCGCATGCCGACGTAAAGTTGATTGCCATCGATCACCGGTGCTCCCTCAAAGGCCCAATCAGGCCCATCAGGTCGCAGGGGAAATCCTGGCAACAACTTACCCTCGGCGTCCAGGTCCAACCCGACCAGGTAACCCGTGGGATGAACCAGGGGGTCCGCTCGCTGACTCAAGACGGAAACAGGCGAACCCACCTTGGCAAATAAACGATTTCGATGGATGGTCAGTGTGCCACGCACCACCCCGAAATGCTTCCCCTCCAGCAACAGCTGGTCCCGGGCAATTCCTGAATCAAAAATCGTGCCCGTTGCATCCGCAGGGTTCCAGGCTGGGGAACCGTCTTGCAGCTGAAATGCCCGGATTCGTGTCTGCTCATTAACGTAAACCACCTGCCGATGAATCACTGGAAAACAACTCAATAATCCCTGCATATCCTCGGCGATGCGGGGGCGTACCAGGCTCATTAATTCCTGCTCGGCAGTCCAATGCTGCAACGACTGAAACCAGACCGGTACATGACGAATATCAATCGATTGTGCCGGTGTTGCCGAACGTGTTACCGTTCCCGCAAACGTACTCCAATCGGTACTTGCTGCTACCTGTTTCCAATCAACACTGCGCGCCAGCAAGCCTTCCAGGATCTTCACATAAGAGCCGGTCTTGCCCGCCAATCGCCCTTGCTTGCCTGGATAAAGTCGCCCCAGGTATTCCAGTTCCCTGCGTGCACGTTGATCATGTCGCTCCAGGACCGATACCAACACCAACCTCGCGAAAATTGCTGCCCTTTCCAGGTCACTGTTCGGACACGTCAACCATGGCTGTCCGGTTGGGGCGGCCTGCAGGACAGGCATCACTGCTTCCCAGTCCTCGTTACGGTTGAGCAACCGTAATTGCATCCAAAACGGACGCCCATGAACTGCATGCTGGTGATCCGGGGCCAGTCCACCACGTGGCTGTGGAAAAATTTGCTCCCAGCAAAAACGGGCAGCCGCATAATCACCCTGCTCCAGGCAATATTCACCCAACAGCAAGAGGGCGTCATCTCCATAGCTGCTGGCAAATAGCTCATCGGCAATTCGCTGCAGCAGCGTGCGATCCCCGGCTTTACGAGCCTCAATAAACCAACGTCTCGCCAGTGGATCGACCTGGCGTCGGTACCGCACCAGGGCTTCCGGGGCACGCTGGCCCAGGGATGCAAACCAACCCTGGGCATACTGCTGGACGGTGAGATAATACGGTCCTGCGGTCTTCGCTTTACCCGCATTTACCGCAATCAACCGCTTGCCATCCGTTCGCACGACTCCCCGCACGACCTCAATGGCTTCCTCCCATTGCTGGTCAGCCAGCAAGCGGTCTGCCTGGTGAATTAATGTTAACGAGGTGTTACCCACCTGGTCCAGGTTTACTTCCGGTGACGACTGCGAAGTGGTCCTACTGTTCAATTCCTGGCTACTGGCCAGGGGCATTTCCAACCAACACAGGACCAGCAGAAGACAGGCTGCCATGCAGATTTTTCGCGCACGGAGGCACCGATCATGCTGTGCAAGAGAGTTTACCGATTGCATGGTGAATGCCCCTTTCAAGGACGCTTATCTCACCTAGTATAAGTGCTGGCTATCCTCGAGCAAAGAAATATCATGGTCCTCACTCGCGCAGCCTGTGAGAAGTTGCAACGAACATTCGGCCTGGGAAAAGATTAAGGCCCTGATGGCCTGTTCGAAACACGATTCAGCGAGCATAGCCTTCGATCAAGCGGCCCAGCAAAAAAGCCGCCACACCGAAAATTAACATGATCACCATCTGGCTTAAATGAAACTCACGTCCCAAACCAGTACTCAGCTCCATGAACATGGCCAAAGGCAATACCGTTAATCCAACCAATTGCAGGAACCGACCGAGAGATTGCATGAGACCTTGTTCCTCTCCGTAACCAGCCATAGCTATCGCAGCGGGCCAACCGGTAAAAAAACTGGCGACCGACGCAAACACATTCAATGGTGAGACAATGATTCCTGGGAGTGCGACGCGGAATCCTTGACACCACCGGGGACCAACACGGCAGTCCCTGCAGCCATCGCCAGCAGTTGTTGCTCACGCCCCTTCCGCACCTGCGATCCAAAATAATATCCCAGGCCGCAGAAGATCAAGAAAGGCATACTCATCATGAACAGGATGCTCCAGAAATAGCCTCGAACCAGGCCATCCTGGCTCTGACCGTTTTCAGCCAGCGCCTGCTTGCAGGTGGGACAGGCCAGGACGGGCTGCACCAGGATCAAAGAGACGAAGCCGATTACCAGGAACATGCCCAGCCAGCGTCGCCCTAGTTGCCTTGAAAGCAGTGTTTTAAAATTCATCGTCATCCTCACGGCACCTGTTCCTACCAGGGTATCTGCCACTTGATCAATGCGGCGGATAGACCTGATACAACAACAAATATACCAAAACTCCTGTTACCGAGACATACAGCCAAATCGGAAACGTCCATCGCGCCAGGCGGCGATGCCGTGTCCGCTGATCTCGGTATCCCAGGTAGATCGTCCAGAGGGCAAGGAACGGTACCAGGGCTGCCAACAGGATATGCGACAGCAACATCAGGTAATACGAGTACCGCACCAGGGTCGGTGGATACTCCGGGAACTTCGTGCTCGCACCTGCTTTCACGACAATGTGGTAATAAAGATAACAGGCCAGGAAAAGCACGGAAACTCCGAAGCAAGCTACCATCGTGCGACGATGCGCCCCTTCGTGCCCCCGTTTAATGAGACCATAACCAACCAACAGTAGAACCATGGCCAGCGCATTGAGAGATGCGTTGACATGGGGAAAAACGGATTCGCTGGCAAATATCATGACGACTATCGAACCATGGTCTTCAGGGAGCAACTGGTTTTGACGGCTGCTCGGTCTCTTCGCTCGTAACGCCATTGTCCTGGTCACTGGATTCCTGGACTGAATCCAACGAACGCTGCAACTGTGCTTTCTTTTCAATCCACTCCGCCGGTTCTTCCGACTCCGTGGCCAGACGCTTGATTTCTCGTCGCATGGCCAGCCATTCCTCCGCTTTATTCCAGTGAAAGGCACCGCGGACATTGCCCCATTTATCGACCACGGCGAAACGCTCGGAATGCGTCTTGGGGCCCAGGGGGAACTGGAATTTTTCAGCCGCCACGCGGCGAATGTAGTCAAAATTTCCGGTCAGGAAAAACCACTGCTGTCCATCATTCGTAAATTGTTTCGCATAATCCTTTAGCACCGCAGGCGAATCGTTCTCCGGATCACAGGTAATCCCGACAAACGTCACACCGTCGCCGCTAAAGTCAGAATGCAGCAACTTGATATGCTCATTCTGGGTACGACATAACGTTGGACAGGATGCAAAAAAGAAACTGGCTACCCACACCTTCCCCTCCAACTCGCTGCTGTAAAACGGCTCATTGGTCCGGCGTGTCAACGTGAAGTCCTGCATCCATTTCTGCTGTTCGTCGGCAGGCATTTCCAGGTACTGCTCATCAACAGGTTGGATCACCAGGGGCGCTTCACGGCCCATTCTCCAGATCATGATCAACGCCATGCTTCCGGTAAACACCAGCAATACAGCAAGCCAGAAAACCAAGACACGATTCACAGCAAATCTCCCCGGGTCCGTCGTCGCGAAACCTTACAAGCGAGTGTAAAAGCGGCTAACAAGAACAGCAAGGTGACTGCCAATGACGTTCCCAGTGACGGAAACCAGGTCCTTCCATTGGCAACCGACCCGACCAACAATTCATGAAGCGGCGCCACCACGTAGGTCAACGGATTACAACGCATCACCCAGTGAAGTACCTGTTGGCTAAAAACCACATCATTCGCCAACGCCGGTACTGGAAAGAAAGCGCCCGACAACAGCCACATGGGCATCAGGACCAGGTTCATCACAGCGTGAAATCCCTGAATAGACTCCATGTTCCAGGCCATCGCAAAACCCATTGATGTCATCAGCAGGGCCCCCAACAGCAGGACACCCAGCATGCACAGGACGTTCCCCCAACTTAACTGAATATCCAGTGTCAGCACCAGGACCAGGCAGAGAGCAACCTGGAACCAGGCAATCAGGGTCGACCCCAGTATCTTTCCCAGCACGATCGACCAGGGAGGAATCGGCGCCACCAGGACCGACTGCAGAAACCCCTCACGACGGTCTTCAATAATCGAAACCGATGAGAAGATCGCCGTGAACATCAGGATCAAAACCAGCGTCCCCGGGAAAAAATATTCCCGAAATGAAGGCCCGTCTGCCGCAACCTGGAAACTCTGATGCAAACCGGCACCAAAAAGCAACCAGAACAACAAGGGCGTACCAATGGCTCCCACGACACGGTTTGGCTGTCGAAAGAAGCGGATGAATTCCCTCCAGCTCAATGCCGAAACAACCAGCCAGGGACGCACGGCCAGCGATCCTACCGATGTTCGCGGAGATTCTTCCTGGCCGATTTTATTCATGGCTCCTCCCGGCCTGCGCTACTTGCCTGGAATTGCTGGCCCGTCTTATGAATAAAAACGTCTTCCAATGTCGGTTTCCCCCAGGTCATGGATTCCACCTGTTGCTGAAACTCTCCTTGCAGCAGATCCCACAACGACTCATTTTCCAGCGGAGGAACTCGCAACTGACCATCCATCAGGTGCACCGAAACACCAAAGCGGGTTTCAAGTTGCTCCTTAAGCTGCCCGGGATTACTACAGGTGATGGTAACCTGGTCCCCCCCCAACTCTCGTCGCAACGCTTCCGGTTGATCAAGGGCAACCAGGTCGCCCTCGTGCAAGATGCCAATACGATCCGCACGATCCCCCTCGCTCAACAGGTGTGTCGTCATTACCACCGTCAATCCATATTCCCCCTGCAACTGCCGAAGATAATTCCAGAAGTCACTCCGGGCTCCTGGATCCAGGCCGGTACTGGGCTCATCCAGCAACAATAATTCCGGACGATGCATCAGGCTCCTGGCCAGGTCCACACGCCGTTGTAATCCACCGGACAACGTCTCTACTCGGTCGTTGATACGCGCTTCCAGCCCCAGCTGCAAAAGGACTTCCCGCTGACGCACGTCCAGTTCGCGTCCCCGCAACCCATACAAGGCAGCCTGGCAACGCAGGTTCTCAGCAACCGTCAACTTACGATCGAGACTCGGCGACTGGAAAACAATTCCCAATCGCCTTCGGATGGCATCTGGTTTCTCGGACAGGCAGTCGCCCAGGACCCGGGCTGTACCATGCTGCAGAGGTACCAGCGTGGAGAGCAGTCGAAACAGCGTCGTCTTGCCGCTGCCATTGGGACCCAGGAAAGCAAAAACCTCGCCCGGTTCTACCTGGAAGGCTACGTCACGCAAAGCAACACGCGACCCATACCGGAAGCTTAAATCCAGGACTTCAATCACCGGTTGTCCACTCATGTCTACAGCCCTGGCAACAAATCAACCGTGCGAGCCGTCCTGGCAATCAGTCGTGGTGTGGCTTCTCGTGACTATCGTCGGATTTTTCGCCGGCGTCCCCGCTGCCATGCGCTCCGGAACCGATCGATTCATCGTACTGCTGCGGCTTGGCCGTATGTTCCCAGCGTTCTTCAGAGTAATTACGAGTCCGGCGTCCCACGTCGGGAACCAGCATCAGAACCAGGAAAACACTCATCATGCTGGCCGGGATCGTGAGCACCCATTTCCAATTGGACTCCCACAACAGATGCATGAAGAACATGATCACCAGCAGTGCTTTACCGCAGGAAATGGCCATCATCAACGCCCAGCCAATTTTCACATTGCTCGTCATGAGCGACGAGTTACCGACCAGGAAGGAAAGAGCCGTCAACACGCAAAGCGCGCCAAACACCATCAGGTACAGCCTGGTACCACCATGGGAATGATCGTCATGGTCCACGTCCTGGTGCGAGTCCGTAGTCGTTTCTACTTGGTCTGTCATCGTTTATCCGATCTCAACAATCCGTACTGCAGCAAGTAACTGTCACTTCACCCCCGCTCACACATGTGGCTAGAACAGGTAGAGCAAGGGAAACAGGAAAATCCATACCAGGTCAACAAAGTGCCAATACAACCCAATGTTCTCCACGAGCCCTGCCTTGGCCGGCCCCAGTTTCAAGGGCAACAACAAGGCAAAAGCAATCAAGCCAATGACCACGTGAATGGCATGGAAACCGGTCAGCAGAAAATAGGTGCTGGCCCACATATTACCACTGGGAATATAAATCGGCAGTTTCAGCCAGTGCTCTTCATCGTTCAACCCCAGTCCATCCTCCTTCATCTCACCCAGCGTTTTATCACACCTTTGTAGATTCGTACGTTCAAGATTGATCAGATCCAGGCTTTGCTTTTCCCCTGCCGTCAGTTGCCCCGTCTTCTTATCTAACGCCTGCTGGTCGTCGCTAACACGCTGCAGCGATTTCGTCACCAACTGAGCGCGTCGCTCAATCTGTTTCTTGGCATACTCCTCGTACCGATGAATCGGATAAATATTGTAGGACAGGGCCAGAATCGGCCCCTCATCATTGGTCCGGGCCACCTCCAGTTCCGTCCACCGAACCAGACTTAACAACTCATCAACCCGGCCTGCTTTCTCCTCGGGAAGATCCTCGCTCTTGAGGTTCATCAGGCGTGTGCGAATTGCTGCCACGTAATAGACATCAGCTCGGTCATAGACCTGGCTGTGCGGCTGAGCTGGATAGATACCGTGCTCGAATTTCGAATTATACTCAACTGCCTTAACTCCCAGGAACAACGTTCCGAGGACAAAGGTAAGTACCATCCAGAGCTTGGCCCGTCCGACCCGGTTGGCCTTGGCCGCTTCCAGGGCCAGCACGATAGAGACGCTGGAACAAATCAGGACAAACGTGTTGAATGCACCGATGTATTCCTTGACGTGCACATCATGCGGCGTTGGCCATGTTCCCGCCGGAGCACCAAATCGCAAAACGATATATGTACCAATCAATCCGGCAAAAAACATGATCTCGGTCGACAGGAACAGCCACAGGCAAACCTTGCCATTGCGCAATGGCAGGCAGGGTTCATACTCCAACTGGATATGACCGTGATGATCGTCGTGATCGTGATGGGTATCAGCTTCTGTCATGGCAAACACTATGCAACTAAAGTGACAACAACCAGGACGACCAACAACGCCGGCAGGTACACCAACGTTGCTCGCAACAATCCTCGAGCCGTCTGATTATTTAAACAGACAAAAAAACGAACTGCAAATATTAATTGAACCAATCCCAGGGAAAAAGCCGCCAGCAGGTAGTAGCCAGCCATGGGGACGGGCAGGTAAAGGGCCGGTACAAAACTTACCGGCAGCAGGGCCAGGGCACCCAGGACCGCCTGCACCGCTGCTCGACGCCCCGTTGGATCTACCACCGTCCACATACGAATTCCTGCCTGACGGTACTGGTCCCGGTAAATCCAGGCAATCGCCATAAAATGTGGAAACTGCCAGAGAAACAGCAGCGTCAACAGGCTCCATGCCCGCACGTTCTCCCAGGGTAACTGCGTCGTGTTGACAGCCGCCCAACCCATCCAGACCGGCAAAGCCCCGGATATTGCACCGACCAGTGTGTTGTGTGGCGTCCGCGTCTTAAGCGGCGTATAGGCAAAGCCATAGATGGCCCAGGTAGCCAGGCCTAGCAACGCTGTTAAAAGATTCACCTGCCAGGCTAACTGGGCGAATCCCAGTCCCAAGGTGACTACGGCAAAGCCCATCACTTGATTGGCTGACATGCGCCCGGATGGCAAAGGCCGATCCGAGGTCCGATCCATGCGGGCATCACCCTCAACCTCAAACCATTGGTTCAAGGCACTGGCACTGGCTGCCACCCAGGTGGTTCCCAGCAAGGCGTGTATCATCAGCCACGGATCCAATTGCCCCCAGCTGGCCACGTAGGACGCCGCTGCGACCACCACCAGCACCAGGACCGAGATACGAGGTCGCGTTAATTCAACGTAATCTTTCCAGCGGCCGAAGCCCTGGACGGCTCGTGTTTCAACGGCAAGTGTACTGGCACTCATGATGTCAATTGCCCCCGTTCCATCCAGGCACTGACGAGAAACAGGTTGACTAACCGGCTACTACCATCTGCTGTTCGATCCTGTCGATTGGAAACCCGTGGCTTCATGGAACAGGTGGCTCGCAATACAACTACCACAGCCAGTGCCAGCAGCAGGGATCCGGTCGCCACGTGCGCCGTCACGATCATGGCCTGCACCATTCCCTGCGCCTGGACCGTGTAACCAGCGAACCAGCTGTACTCGGCAAGCCCCATGGGCCAACCGTATTTCAATACCCAGGTCGCCGGTCCCAGCATCATCTGCAAGGCTGCCAACCCTGCCAGCACCGCGACGGGTCGTCGCAGGTAACTCGCCAACTGCCGATGCCTCGCGGACCAGCTGAGTAGTCCCACATGCAGTACCACGACAGCTGCCATCAACAGGTGAAACATGACCAGGACACGAAATGTTCCGGGCAGGGTTTGTACCATCACATGCCGAACATGTGCTCCCACGATTAACTGTGCGTAAATCATACCGGTAGTCAGAAGGGCCAAATGTCGTACCCGGTGCAGCTGAGCCTGCAGTTGCTGGGAGCTGTTCTCCACAGCCGAAGAAACCGCCTGGGAACCAGGTTGTCGCCAGGCACGGGATGTAAAAACGGCCATGGCAGCTGCGTATGCGAAAAAGAGCGGCCCCACACAACCATGAACCAGTGCCAGGAACCGTTCGTTCAACAGGACGCGAGCGCCTCCCAGGCCTCCCTGCAAAAGCACAAGCAGCAGGGCCAGGACAGCCAATCGCTTCATCCAACGCCGGGAATCTCGACGCATGACCGAAATCAACAAACCGATCGTCAACAAGCCGACCAAGGCGCCCAGCAAGCGGTGACCATGTTCGATAAACAGGTCCCACGGGCCAAAAAACCATGTCGTCCAGGGGTACAGGAAAAGGTTATAGCCAAACGTCGAGGGCCAATCTGGTACCGCCATACCCGCATCGTAAGTTGTCACGAG
>JAZADA010000268.1:0-2855 GCA_036124135.1 Planctomycetota bacterium
AATAGAGAGAAGCGGCGCTGGTGCGTGGATTGATGCCATCACGATGTTTCTTGTTGTCGAGGATCTGGTACTCGTACTGGCCAGGACGGTAGTAAACACCGCTGTTGCTTCCCGCGGCCACTTTCCATTGAAATCGCAGTTCGAAATCATCTGGTATCTTGGAGGTCGTATAGGTCAGGCCTCCCCCCTTCCCTTCACGCGTCAGCGCTCCGTCCT
The DNA here is from genome assembly GCA_036124135.1 of Planctomycetota bacterium. Taxonomy (GTDB): domain Bacteria; phylum Planctomycetota; class Planctomycetia; order Pirellulales; family Pirellulaceae; genus JAZADA01. The sequence goes on from JAZADA010000268.1 coordinate 217, forward strand.
TGACCAGCCAGTTTCCCTTGTGTTGCCAGCCGTTGGTGGTCTTGCCATCGAACAGGAGCTTGAAATTCAGCTTGTCCTCGGCGTCACTCAGGGAGTTGATGTCTTCGGCAGTCGACGTCTGTACGAAGGCGAGGCTGGTCAGCAGCAGAGCGGTCGCGATTGAGCGTTGGATAGATTGCATGGTCAGTTCCTGCCTTGTGAAACGGATTTCATGGAAATGGGTTGCCTGGTTGCTGGTGAGCCAGGTCCTGTTAGCTAGTGGAGCGTTGCCTCCCCGGTACCGGTGGGGACGTGAATGTTTTCTACCATGTCCTGGACCTCCTGGGGCGGCTCGGGGCTGAAGGTGTTGACACTAAAGGCAACCACGAAGTTAACCAGCATGCCGACCGTTCCGATACCCTCCGGAGAGATGCCAAGTAGGTATTGTTCCTTGGTGCCCCCCAGGAATTGGAAGTAGATAATGTATCCCATCGTGAAGCCAATCCCGCAGATCATTCCGGCAATGGCTCCCTCGCGGCTCATCCGCTTGGAGAAAATGCCAATCAACAGGGTCGGGAAGAAGGAAGACGCGGCCAGGCCAAAGGCAAAGGCGACCGTCTTGGCGATAAAAGTGGAAGGAGGGTTGATCCCAAAGTACGTAGCCACGGCCAGTGCGACAAAGGCGGCCAGGCGAGCATAATTGACTTCCTCGCGGTCGGTCAGTTCGGGTTTGAGTATCTTTTTCATCAAGTCATGTGAGATAGACGTGGAGAGGACTAGTAGTAACCCGGCAGCGGTGGAAAGCGCGGCCGCGATACATCCTGCCATGAGCAACGCGATGACCCAGGGAGGCAGTCCAGCCATGTAAGGGTTGGCCATCACCATGATGTCGTTACCAAACCAGAGTTCGTTGTCATTGGAGGTGTCGGTCTCGCTTGCCAACAGGCGTTGACCGTGTTTCCCGACACGTTGGTTCTCAGGTGCATCGGACTTGGGATAGCTGGGAGCTTTACCCTTGAAGACGGAGTATGTGTTATTAGGTGACTTGCCAGGACCCATGTACTCGATCACGCCATTGTCATTCTTGTCGATCCAGGCCATCTGCCCGGTATTTTCAAATTCCTTGAACCAGCCTGGGGCTTCTGTGTACTTCTTGTTGTTAAGGTTCTCGATCAGGTTGACCCGGGAGAATGCGCCAATCGTGGGAGCGGTCAGGTAGATAACGGCAATAAATCCCAGGGTCCAGCAGGCAGACTTGCGGACGGCCTGGACATTCTTGACGGTAAAGAAACGGACGATGACGTGGGGTAATCCCGCGGTTCCGCACATGAGCGCTGCTGTAATGCAGAACATGTCCATGGTGGATAGCTTGCCGGACGTGTATTCCTGGAATCCCAACTCCGTGTTGATCTGGTTTAGCTTTTGCAGGAAGGGGACGGCAGTCTCGCCTGTCGTGTCATTACCGATGAGACCCAGTTGAGGGATCAGGTTGTTAGTCAACGCGATTGAAATATAAATTGCTGGAATCGTGTAGGCAAAGGCCATCACGCAGTACTGGGCGACCTGCGTGTAGGTGATTCCTTTCATGCCGCCGAGGCCTGCATAGACGAAGACGATACCGGCGCCGATCAGCACCCCGGCCGGGATGCCAATACCAAACAATTGTGAAAAGACAACGCCCACGCCCCGCATTTGACCCATGATGTAGGTCATGCAGATAAAGATGGCGCAGAAGACGGCTACACCGCGTGCCAGGTTGGAGTAATAACGGTCGCCGACAAAGTCGGGGACCGTTGCCTTGCCGAACTTTCGCAGGTAAGGAACCATCAGCACGGTTAGCAGCACGAACCCACCTGTCCACCCCATCAGGAATCGTGAGCCGTCATATCCCCCAATCGCCAGGGTTCCAGCCATGGAAATGAAGGTGGCTGCCGACATCCAGTCAGCTGCGGTGGCCATGCCGTTAGCAACGGGTGATACTTCGCCACCGGCGATGTAGTATTCTTTCGTCGAACTGGCCCGCGATCGGAAGGCAATTCCGATATAAAGAGCAAACGACAACCCGATAAAAATGAAATTGAGTGTGCCTTGGTCCACCATGATGTTGCTGCCTTATTCCGTGTATCCGTGCTTGGCGTCCAGTCGATGCATGAGGATTGCGTACACGATCAGCAGGATTACGAAGCAAATGATCGATCCTTGCTGAGCCATCCAGAATCCAAACGGAGCATTGCCTACCTGCGGCATGTTTGCATCCATCCAGTTGCGAAATAGAATGCTGCAACCAAGGCTGACAAAAGACCAAATGGCCAGTAGCACCAGTGTCAGGCGTAAACAGGATACGCGGTGTGAGCGAGCCGAAGAGGTAGTCATGGCATAAAGTCCATTGAAGTAGTCTCTTTGTCCGAGCCAAGCCAGTCCAATAGTTCGCAAACTGGCTATGAAAGAGTTTAGGCCATCCGGGGAGAGCGTGAAAGTACAGTCCGTTTCACGCTTGACATCGAGATACTCTAATGGCGACTGTTTTTATTCAAAAATAGCGATCCAGTAGTCCCGATTTTCCAGGACCACGCAACCAACCCCGTAACGTTTGTATCCGCCCAGCATGATGGCACGATGCCCTCGCGAACCAAGCCACGCATTGACCGCTCCGTCTGGTG
>JAZADA010000269.1:0-6746 GCA_036124135.1 Planctomycetota bacterium
CGCACCACCGGACAGGTAACTTAGCCCTGCACAGTGCAACCATTTGCGTCGCGAAATCGAGTCGGTCATTTCAACTATCATCCTAAAACTTGCCAGCTACTCGGTACCCTCCAAGATAACACCTAAAAGGAACGACGAGAACAAGATTTACTACTTTTCCAATCCCGTTTATCGATACCGTCCCATCTGTAGCCCCTACGAAAAAGATCGACTATCATGGCCAACCAGATGATCTAATCAACCTGCGAACCCCAAGAACAATCTCATGAAATACCGTCAACTCGGCTGCAGCGACCTTTCCGTTTCTCCCATCTGCCTGGGCACCATGACCTTTGGCGTCCCGGTAGCAGAAGCTGATGCCATCAGCCTGGTCCACCAGGCCCTCGACCTGGGAATGAACTTTGTCGATACCGCCAACGTCTACGAGGGCTACGACCGTTTCCTCGGCAGTCCCGGTGGCGTAGCCGAAGAGATCGTGGGCAAGGCACTGGTCGGTCACCGTAACGACGTCGTCCTGGCCACCAAGGTCTGTGCACCGGTCGGGCCCGGACCGGACGACCGCGGACTCTCCGCGGCTCATATCATGCGCGAGGCGGAACGGAGCCTGCAACGACTACAAACCGATGTCATCGATCTCTACTGGATCCACTGGCCCGACAAGGAAACACCGCTCGACGAAACCCTCACTGCCATGGACCAGCTCGTGCAAGATGGAAAGGTCCGTTACATTGCCGCCTCGAACTTCAATGCGGCCCGACTTTGCGAGTGTCGCTGGATCGCCGATTCCAAGGACCTGGCCCCGATCGTCGGATCCCAGATCCCCTACAGCCTGCTGCGACGGGAGTTCCATAACGACCTGGAGTTCTGTGAACGGTTTGAAATCGGGGTCACTCCCTACCAGCCACTACAGGGTGGTCTGCTGACCGGCAAGTATCAACGTGGACAATCTCCCCCGGACCAATCACGCGGGGACAAGAAACCACAATGGCTCTGGGAATTGAATGATGCCCTCTTTGATCAGCTGGAAGCACTGGAAGCATTGGCACGCGAAATCGACGTGCCGATGGCCCAGTATGCCCTGGCCTGGGCCCTCCAGCAGCCAGCCATGACCTCAATGATCGTCGGAGCAACCAGGATCGAGCAGGTCCAGGATGCCGTGGCCGCCGCCGAGATCCAGATCCCGGCCGCACACCTCGAACAAATTGATGCCATCTGCCCACCCCCCTGGCAGCAACCCGACCCCATTCGAGGATAAGACCCCATGACCGGGTTCGAGTCACTGCAAGATTACGGTTTGCCATTTTGGCTCGACCTGCCGCGCCCCGGTTTTCCATCTCTCGACCTGGACACGACGGCCGAGGCGGTCGTGATCGGCTCCGGGGTGGCTGGCCTGAAAATAGCACGGCTGCTTGCTCAACATGGAGTGCAGACGATCATCCTGGAAGCAGGCCAGGCCGGGGACGGAGCCTCCTCCCGGAACCAGGGAACGATTAATCATGGACCAGGCCTAACCTATCCCCAGGGTATCGACCGCTATTCACGTGAAGTGGCCCGCCAACTCTGGCAACTCGGCTTAACAAACCACCAGGCAATCAAGGATCAAATCGCCCAGTATCAGATCGATTGTGATTACCAGGTCGACGGCAGCACAACCCTCGTCCGGGACGATCAGCCTGGCTGGGAAGAACAACTGGCATACGATCACCAGCAGTACGAACTGCTGCAGGAAGATGGCTTTGATGTCTCCTGGCTCGATCGCCAGGAAGCAGTCCAGTCCGGCGGTTCTCCCCTCTATGCCGGTGGCCTGCGTTACAACACGGATGCCCAGCTTCACTCCGGCAAGTACGTTTTGGGACTGGCCGAGAAACTGGTCCAGTCCTCGCACGTCACGCTGTATGAAAACGCGCGCGTCACATCCATCACGCGAGCAGGCAACCGCTCGCTCGTGAAAACACCGCACGGCACGATCACGACTCCACTTGTTTTTCTCTCCACCAATGCGCTGGTTCCTCAGTTTATTCCCGACTTACAAAGTGCTCTCCGCGCTGAACGGGGCCAGGTACTGGTCACCGAGCCACTGGAACAGCGGCCTTGCCGAGGCAGCTTTGGGACGGCACTCGCCTGGTGGCGAGAAATCATCGAACCGGACGGTCGTTTCCGACTCCTCTTTGGAGGTGGCCGCGAGCGAGATGAGCCGGACAGCCTCTTTCCCCAGTACCAGCAAGATGGTCAGCCCCATCCATTGCTGGAGCAGGAAGGGTTTCGCCCCTCGCTGGCTCACCAGCAGCGTCTCGACAACCAACTTGCGTTACTCTTCCCGCACCTGGCCGGTGCCCAGGTCAGCCATCGCTGGGGCGGGCTGCAATCTTTTACCGCTGACTACCTGCCACAAGCGGGCCTGCTCGATGTGGAGCGAAATATTTTTGGGATCGCTGGCTTCGGAGGGCGGGGAAACTGTCATTCAGACGTGGGAGCCGAGTTCCTGGTCGCCCAGGCACTGGAAATCGAAACGGCTTTCTCGAAACAATTCGCAGCGCTGATCGAATCCTTGTTGCAGGTCCGCCGCGAAGGGGCGAACTGGGGCCCCTGGACCAGTGATTACTAGCAGTAAGCGGTAGGGTTACGCGCAATAGTAAGGTGTGTCACCCTGGATCGTCACTCGCCAGCCCCGGCGACGATGAGGAAAATAATCCCACAACGCCTGGTGCTGAGCCGAACGGTTGTCCCAGAAAGCGACCGAACCAACCTGCCACTGAAAACGGCATTGAAACTCGGGCCGCTCCACGTGCTCAAAGAGCGCCTGCAACAGTTGCTCGCTTTCCTGCGCCTCCAGCCCCACGATCCGGCGCGTAAAGATCCGGTTTACGAAGAGGGCAGGGCGGCCACTGATCGGATGCGTGCGGACCACCGGATGCTCTGCCTGCGGATAAACCTTGTCAGCATCGTCCGGACCGTCGTAGCGGCCTCGGTAATGCTGCTCACCATCGTGCAACGCAGTCAATCCAGACAAGTACTGCTGCTGCTCGGCCGGCAGCGCTGCAAAGGCGGCCACCATGTTAGCAAACAGCGTGTCCCCGCCAGACGGGGGTACTTCCAGCATCTGCAGGATCGTCCCCAGCGGAGGCTGCGGGTCACAGGAAACATCCGAGTGCCAGTCCTCGCCCGCGATATAAGTCGAGTTCTCGTCCGTCAGCAACTCCATCACCTCCGGATGCCCGTCGACCAGTCGGGGCCAGGCTGGGTGCAGGTGTAAATCGCCAAAGTAGCTACCCAGCCGTTTTTGCTGCTCGGCCGTCATCGACTGGTCGCGAAAGAAGAGAACGCCATGCTCGGCCAGGGCAAGTTCCAGTGTCTTGACGGTCACCTTGTCCAGCGGCTCGGCCAGGTTAACCCCGCTCACCTCGGCACCACAGTGAGGCGTCACTTTTGTCACGACTGGATCCTGGGGATTTGTCACTTACTCACCACTGCTAAAAACTGAACCAACTATTCCCCAAATTTATCGTTCCGGTAGGAAGCGGTCTCTCTTGCTTCCCTCTATACTACATCAACAAGCAATCGATAACTCTTTTCCAGACCTTTTTTTGGCGACAATCTCATGATCAAGCGAATGCTGTGTCTCCCCGTTTGCGTTTTGCTGCTGACCCTCTGTTCAAGCCTGTCGGTGGCACAAGCTCAGTCGCTGGACACTACCACGCAAGTCGACCCATCCTACCGTTACCGCGTTGTCGCTGAACATAAGGTGGGGACCTGTAACGCGTACGTGTTGGAAATGACATCGCAGACATGGCGAGGCAAACCCTGGAAACACTGGCTCTCGGTACTTGTCCCCCCCAAGGTCACCCACCAGGATGCCGCCGTGCTGTTCATTACCGGCGGCTCCTCGCGCAGTGGTCAACCCAAGCCGGATTCTGGTGAAGCGCGACTGATGTCTTACATCGCCACCCTGGCCCAGACGCCGATCGTGATCCTGCAACAGGTTCCCAACCAGCCACTGCAAGGAGATCGTTACGAGGATGACCTGATCGCCCTCACGTTCGACAAGTTCGTCAAGAACGAGGGGGATGACTGGCCGCTGCTGCTGCCCATGGTAGAAAGCGCACGGCGCGCGATGGACGCCACGGCAGCTGTCCTGGAGGCCAAGCAGGGTAAAACCATTAAACGATTCGTGGTCTCCGGAGCTTCCAAGCGAGGTTGGACAACCTGGCTGACTGCAGCTGCCGACAAACGCGTGGTGGCCATCGCGCCCATGGTGATCGACGTACTGAACATGCAGCCCCAGATGGAACAACAGGTAAAGTCCTACGGCAAGTACAGCCGCATGATCCAACCTTACCTGGAGTTTGATATCCCCAATCGAATGCGAACGGAGCGCGGTCAGTTGCTGACCAACCTGGTGGATCCCTACGCCTACCGTGAAAAACTGACGTTGCCCAAGCTGATCATCCTGGGGACCAACGATCCCTACTGGACGGTGGACGCTTCCAGCCTCTACTTCCCCGGTTTAGTGGGACCCAAGCACCTCTTTTACCTGGCTAATGCGGGGCACGGACTGGGAGCCCAGATCGCTCCCACCATGGCACATTTTTTCAAGAAGTCACTCGATGGTGAAACCCTTTCCGCCATGAAATGGGAAGTCTCTGCAGACGGAAGATTCCGTGCCAAATGGAAAGGGGAAGGGGGCAAGGCCAGGCTCTGGAAGGCAACCAGCAAGACACGCGACTTCCGTGAAAGCAGGTGGACCAGTCAACCACTGGAGGGAGCCAATGCCGTGGTCACCGATGTCACGGAACCCGCCGAGGGCTGGGCCGCCTATTACATCGAGGTCCAGTTTCCGGGGCTGCCTGCAATGAAGTACAACATTGCCACCGAGATCCAGGTCTTTCCAAAACGGTTCCCCTTCTCGGCTGAAAAGAAATAATCGCTGCGATCCATCCGTTCGACCAACACACCGTTTTCATCAGCGAAAAATCATCTTACGTATTTGCGCCACGTTTTTTTTGACTAGAATCGTGGCATGACATCATGACCTACTCCGAGTAAACGATAGCGAGATCAAGAGCGACTTTCCATGGCCTCATCCCAAACCAAATCACCCTTACGTACCCAGGCCGAGAAGGCCGACAAGTTCAAGTGCTACCAGCTCTCCGTGCAGGATCCGGAACACGAGATCAACTTCTTTACGCAGGTTTACCGGGAGGCCAACGGTCGCGATCCGCTTTCGCTACAGGAAGATTTCTGCGGCACCTTCGCGATCTGCTGCGAATGGGTCAGATCACATCCCGAGCGCACGGCCGTGGGCGTCGATTTCTGTGGGGAAACCCTGCAATGGGGACAGGACCACAACCTGGTCAAGATCGACCCATCCGAGCAGGAACGCGTCCAGTTGCTGGAACAGGATGTGCGTCAAAAGAACCCGGTCCAGGCTGACGTGTTGGCCGCGCAAAACTTTTCCTTCTGGATTTTCAAGACCCGCAAGGAAGTCATCGAATATTTCCAGATTGCCCACTCCAACATGAACGAGGGGGGCGTCATGGTGATGGACATGATGGGTGGTGGCGAATGCTACGACGAGGGCCAGGTCGATAAACGGACCATCAAGAAAGGTAAGAACGGTTTCAAGTACCTCTGGAAACAGGAGCGTTTTAACCCGGTAAATTCCGATGCCAGCTTCTCCATCAGTTTCAAGTTCAAGGATGGCAGCAAGCTGAAGCGGGCCTTCGAATACCACTGGCGATTCTGGACCATTCCCGAGGTGCGCGAGATGTTAGAAGAAGCCGGTTTCCGTGAAAGCTATGTCTACTGGGAAGAAGAAGATGAAGATGGCGAGGACACCGGAGTCTGGTCCATCGGGGAAGAAGCTCCCAGCAATCCCAGCTGGATCTGCTACATCGTGGCACGAAAATAGTTGCTGGAACCAAATCGACTGCTGCGATTCGACGAAAAAAGCCGTTGCCAACGGCTGGCAACGGCTTTCCGACAGTGGGCGGTACTGGACTTGAACCAGCGACCTCCACGATGTCAACGTGGCGCTCTAGCCAACTGAGCTAACCGCCCGATTCCAACAGGTGGCACCAGGGCCTCCCGTCTTCAGCAAACAATTCTGACTGCGCAGACAAGGAATCGTCAAGTGGGAAGAACGATTTATCCCGGTCTCAAAGCGACTTAGCCTTTTGTACTGCCAATGACGATACTATAATACAGCCGTCGATAATCCCGGAGTAAACACGAGATGTTTTCGATCCACGGACACAACATGCGACTCTGCGATGGGCTGACCCGTCGCGAGATGATGCGCATCGGGGGTCTCAGCCTCGGCGGACTGTCACTGGGGTCACTTCTTCAGAACCAGGCAAACGCAGCGGACCAATCGGCTAAACACGCACATCTACCTGGTTTTGGTAAAGCCAAATCGGTCATCCTGTTCGGGCTTGTCGGCGGTATCCCACAACATGAAACCTGGGATCCCAAGCCGGAATCCCCGGAAGAAATTCGTGGTGAATTCGGTGTCACGGCCACGAAAACACCCGGGCTGCACGTTGGCGAATTAATGCCCAAGGTCGCGCAACTCACCGACAAGATCGCCGTACTGCGAGCCATGTCCACGGGAGACAACTCCCATTCCTCCAGTGGTTACCAGATGCTCACGGGAATACCACACCAACCGTTGAGCCGAGAGAGTGGGCCCGTCGGACCCCCCAATGATTTTCCCAGCATCGGCGCCATGGTACGAGCCCTGAAAAACG